>JBATTM010000506.1:0-4871 GCA_049670545.1 Polyangiales bacterium | reverse complement strand
ACCCACTGTCGCGGACGCGACGACCTGCCTCGGCAACTCGCTCCTTGCTTTCTCGAGCTCCTTCGCGCGCGCGTCCTGGGCTGCGACCTCGATCGCGGCCGCGTCTGCTTGGGCCTGAAGGCTTCCGACGCGCTCGAGGAGAACCTCTTGGTTTTCGAGCAGATGCGTTTTTCCGCTTCTCTCCCGGAACGCATCGAAGTCTGCAGCCGCCCTTTTTCGTCTCTCGATTGCGGCGTCGAGAGACCGGGCGGTCTCCGCTCGAAAGGTCTCGAGGCGCTTCGCGTTGTAGCTCGCCTGCCGAGCCAGGAACACGTCGACCACGGTCTGCGCCAGCGTTTGCGCTTCTTGCGCAGTCGCCGCCGACGCGGTGATGTGCATCGAGTTCTTTCCGCCCAAGGTCACCGACAAGTGCCCTCGCATGTCGTTGAGCGATGTATCGATCCCGAGGCGCTCACGAACTTCCCCGAGGTGCCCCGAGGACATCGCTGAGTCGACGAACGCGCTCGGCGAGGTGCCCTTTTCTCCGACGTCGAGTACTGGCGTTCCTTCGTAGAGCAACTGCGCCCCCGACTTGTATTCCTTTGGCACGAAGAACGACGCAACCAGGGCAACCGCCGCCGTGGCTGCAAACAGCCGCATGAGCACTTGGCGCTCGGACCACACCACGAGAAGAACACGGCGAGGCTCCACGGGAAGCCCCGGCCGCGCTCTGGTGGAGGTAGGCTGCTCCTCCCCAAGGTCGTAAAGTGGATCATCCAAAGGGTGTCTCGGTCCTCCGATCATGCAGGTGGAGTGCTCCTAAGGGCAAGTAGACATCGGAACGAGGGCTGCTAACTTCGCGCCGATTGTGCGCAAGACGCGGGAGACATGGATCGCCACGTGGGGAATCGCTTGGGTCTCGCTCCTGCTCGGGCAGGCCATTTGGCGTCTTACGCCGTACGCCGTCGAACCCTGGACCCAGGAAATGATGAGTACCGGGCAGCAGGCGATCTACGTGATCTGGCTGGTCGCGAATGGCTATCTCGAAGGCTACCGGGGCTTTCAGCTTCGGTTTTCCCCGCGTGTCGTTTCTCGCGCTGTGTATCTCGGTAGGAATCCCAAGCCGCTGTGGGTGTTGTTGGCCCTTCCGTTCTGCATGAGCCTGTTTCACTCGACGCGCCGTCAGAAGACGGTGAGTTGGACCTTCATTGGAGCACTCGTCCTGGTCATCTGGTGGGTCAGGACACTTCCTCAGCCATGGCGCGGCATCATCGATGGTGGGGTCGTCTTCGGCCTCGTCTGGGGCCTCGTCGTGATTTGGTGGCTGTTTGGACGGTATTTGGCGGGCGCCGAGACCCCGCCCCCGACCGACCTGCCGACGCCAAAACTCCCCGAAAATGAACTCGCCCGCGGATGATCCCCACACAAAGCTGCTTTTTTGGGGTATGTAGGGTCTCCCGAGAGCGGAAAACGGCGGAAAACACAGGCTGAACGGGCTCTCAGCTCTGGCACTTCACTTTTACACCAGGCAAACTGGCATTCGAGGGGATTCGAGGCACACTGCGCCTCGCAAAAAGGGATGGGCAACCGAGATTCGAGGAGGGTGAGAGCATCGCGGCTAGTTCCGTCGATTTGTGCGCTAAGCGCCATGTCGCTGGTCTGGCTGTCTGGCACGTTTGCGCTCGCCGAGCTTCCGATGACCGGCGATCCGGTGATCCGCGAGGCGGAGCACGCAGACACGCACGCCGAGCCAACCGACGAAGAGCTCGAACGCATCTCCCGAATGCCTCGCGCGATCTCGCCATCCGATCTCGAACCGAACCCGAGCGTTTCCGTGGGCTACCCGAATCGCGGACTACTCCGATTCGGCATGCGGATCAACGATGATAGGGACCTTCGGGTCAAGGTTGGATCGCAGAGCACCCGACACGGCACTGGCGAGCTCGTACGGTTGGTCGAGTATGCGTCACACGAGGTCGCGTTTCGGTACCCACGCTCACGCTTGACAGTCGGTGATCTCTCTCGGTCAACCGGTGGTCGCTTCTACCCTCACAAGTCGCATCAGAGCGGCCGCGACGTCGACCTCGGGTTCTACATGCTCGATCGTAAGGCGACACCCGTGAACAACCACGTCTTCGTTCCGATCAACAGCAAGGGCGTCGGGCGCCAGTGGGGCACGATTTACAAGTTTGATGCCGCTCGCAACTGGGCGCTGATCGAGTCGCTTCTCAGCCATCCGACGATCGACGTGCAACACGTGTTCGTGTCGAATCCAGCCAAGCGCGCGTTGTTGCGCCAAGCACTCAAGGAACGCGCGAACCCCGAGTTGATCCTCCGCGCGAAGCGGATCATCTCGCAGCCGCGCCACGGGGCCCCGCACCGCAGCCACTTTCACGTCCGAATCTACTGCTCTGACGATGACCGGCCGGTCTGCAAGGATCGCCCGCCGTTCTACGTCTGGCATCAGCGCCCAACCGAGGCGCCCATGCTAAGCGCGCTCGAGCCCAACGATTCATGAGGCTGCGGGGTCACTTTTGGACCCTCGCCCCGTTTCTTCGTGACAGCCTCTCGCCTCCCCGCGCACCGGCGTCGACGGAGTGGAAGACGACGTGCGCCGATCCGGCGTTGGGAGACGTCACCCTCACCGGTGAGCTATCGCAGAGCGGCGAGTCCGACACGCTGGTCATCGTCGTTCACGGTCTCGGCGGCTCCGCGACGAGTTACTACGCCATGCGTGCGGCGCGGGCCGTGGAGACCGCGGGGCTACACAGCCTTCGCCTCAATCTCCGCGGCGCCGACCGCCGCGGTGGCGACTACTACCACGCCGGTCTGACGGACGACCTGGCCGCGACCCTCGAGAGCCCGGTGCTGACTGCATACGCCCGTGTATTGATCCTCGCGTACTCGCTGGGTGGCAACATGACGCTACGATACTTGAGCGGGTCACCCGACCCACGTGTGCGAGCGGCGGTGACCATCTGCGCTCCCGTCGATCTCGCGCGCGGGGCTCGAGCGATCGATCGTCCACATAAGACGCCGTATCGGCGTCACGTGCTTCGCGGTCTCAAGGAGATCTACCAAGAAGTGGCGTCACGAGGCCGGGTCCCCCTGCCGATTGACCGCGCGCTGCGAATCGACTCGATCGAGCGTTGGGACGAGGAGGTGATCTCCCCACGCCACGGTTTCGATGGGGCCGAGGACTATTGGGCGAAGACCAGCGCCTATTCCGTCCTCGACGACGTTCGGGTGCCGACACTCTTCATTGCCGAGGAGCAAGACCCGATGGTCCTCATCGGCGACGTACGGCCCTGGGTTGAGGGCCGTGTCAACATCCGCCCACTCATCACGAATCGAGGGGGGCACGTCGGCTTTCCACACAAAGTGGACCTGGGTATAGGGACCCGGGGTACGTTCGAAGACCAAGTCATTCAATGGATGCTCGCACCAACCTGACACGATCCGCGGCGCTTCATGCCGTGGTGTGTCTTGCGATTGGTTGCGGGGCGAGCGCCTGCACACGGGAGAGCGGCACCGAGACGGTCGAGCGCACCCCCGATTGCCCCGAGACGCGCCGGGTCGAGCCGCCGCTGATCCACGTCCGACCGGAACAGCAGGCGCTCGAATATTGGTTGGCACGGGCCGAAGAGTACGGTCGGCTGGACGACGCGCTTCTCGACGCGGAAGGCGTCCTGCGCCACAACCAGGCGCTGCAAACCCGCGTCGACGGCGATCCGCTTGGTCAGGTGGACCTGGCAGTCCCGGTGGATCCGGCGCATCTCGAGATCCAGGTCCGGGAACGAATCGACTACCTGCGCGAAAAGATCGTCGCCGGGGACCTCGTCGACGAACACGGCACTGCCGTGCCAGAGGGCCTGGTCGCACGCCTCGAAGCCCCGGACGCGATCGCACTCTCACCTACGTGGCGCCGCGCCGCAGCGCTCAAGCCATTGCGATGTGGCCCTCTCGCGAGCGGGCTCTACACCGTTCCGGTCGACACCGACTTTGATCGGAACCGATGCAGCACCATCCGCCCCGGCGAGGTGGTCGAGCTGCTGGGCGAATGGGGTGACGGATTGTTTCTCGCGAGGACGCCCTACACCATGGGATGGATCGACGACGAGGATCTCTCGGCGCCACTTCCGGTCGCCGCGTTGGATCCACCGGCAGACGCGCCGGCTCGCGAGTTCACGCGCCGAAACGTATTGACCGAAGCATTCTCATTGCTGGGCGCACCCTACGGTTGGGGCGGCAAGGACGGCGGATACGACTGCTCGCGGTTCTTGCTCGAACTCTTTGGCAGGTTCGGGATTCGGCTACCGCGACACAGCGCCCGGCAAGCACTCGCGGGGACGTTCTCGATCGACGTTTCGGAGGTCGAGCCTGATGAGAAGCGGTTGCTGCTCGAGGCGGCCGCGCGACGCGGAATCACGCTGATGCAGTTCCCCGGCCACATCATGCTCTACCTCGGCACGACCGAGGACGGGACCCCCATGGCGATGCATTCGTTCTCGGAGTACCTCACCGCATGCGACGGCGGTGACCTGGAGACCGTCAATCGAGTCGACCGGGTCGCGATCAGCGACCTGACCCTCGGGGAAGGCTCGTCGAGAGGCGATTTTCTGAGCCGCGTGACGCGCATCACTGTCATCGGCAGCGCCCCAGGGCCGGCACTGGTCGCGGACGCAGTGGTACGCTCCGCTGCACCGATCATCCCGCCGGCAGGCCAGTGCCGTGATTCTCAGCGTCATGCGATCTTTCGGTCTCCGCTTCGACCCCACGCTTCGCAACCCATGCGTGTGGTCGCCACGAGCGCGACGAACCCGGGTGTGGTCACGCTGCAGCTCTTCGACCCAGAAGGGAAGCCCGTCGATGCGCGCGAAACCGTGCTGGAC
>JBATTM010000505.1:0-8041 GCA_049670545.1 Polyangiales bacterium | reverse complement strand
GTCCTTAGGCGCTCGCGCGGGGGTGGCGGGGTGGGGCGCGCGGGTCCACGCGTCGTCTTAACACCTTGCACCTAAACGCACCCCGAACACGCTCACTGGCACTGGCACTGGCACTGGCACTGGCACTGGCACTGGCACTGGCCCTGGCACTGGCACTGGCACTGGCACTGCCGCACTGGCACGCGGCTGTGCCGCTAGTCGGCCTGCTCGGGGACCACTTGGGCGGTAATGGCGGCGGCTTCTGCGTGCTCCTTCTCGAGCGCGGCCTCGAGCGCGGCCCTCTCTGCCTTCTTCTTCTCCCGCGTTTCTCGCGCGAGGCGGGTCTTCTCGGAGACGTAGCCACCGGACGCGGCAAGAAGCATGGCGACTTCGGCGGCGAGTGCGATGCCCGTATACACACCAGGTTCGGCGCCGTTGGCGATCGCGAGGACTCTTCCGCCGACCAAGCCTGCTGCGGAAACGACAAAGGCCAACGTAGCGGCCAATCGTAGGCGCTGGAACGCCGCACCGAACAGCGCGAAGATGCCAAGAGCGGGCCAGAGTCCAGCGTTGATCGCAAGGGACTCGATGTAGAGTTCTCCGTGCTCCGCTCCACTGAGGCCCATCCAGTCGGGCAGGTACGAGCCAGCGAAAAAACTCAAGAGGCCCCAGCCGATCGAGCCGACACCGAGGATGAACAGTACGCTTCGCGCCATGTGCACGGTATACCGCCGTTCGCATTTCAAAGGAAGATAGTCCAGTCTTCGAGTGGTGACGAAGGTTCGCGCAGACGTTCTACTCGCCGAGAAGGGCCTCGCCCCGTCTCGTGCGCGCGCACAAGCGTTGATCCTCGCTGGCAAGGTCTTCGTCGGCGATCGACGCGTGGAGAAAGCGGGACAGGTCTTTGACCCAGCGAGTCCGATCGAAGTACGGGAGCGCGACCACCCCTACGTTTCACGCGGGGGCGTCAAGCTCGGGGGTGCGCTCGACGCCTTCGGCTACGATCCTGTTGGAAAAAACGTGGCGGATTTCGGCGCATCAACGGGTGGGTTCACCGACTGCCTGCTCCAGCGGGGTGCGACTCGCGTGTTCGCGATCGATGTCGGCTATGGGCAACTTCACAACAAGCTTCGCCAAGATGCTCGGGTCGTTAGTCTGGAACGGACCAACGCCCGCCACGTGACCAGGGCACACACGTCGGGTCCGGTCGACCTCGTGGTAATTGATGCGTCGTTCATCGGACTCGAAAAATTGTTGCCGGCGGCACACACAGTGCTGGTGCCCGGAGGCGACGTTCTCGCGTTGGTCAAACCCCAGTTTCAAGTGGGACAGGACCAAGTCGGCAAGGGTGGCGTGGTGCGCGATCTCGAGGTGCGCCGAGAGGCGGTGCGTGCGTTGGTCCACGACGCCGAGCAGATGGGCTTTGAACGAGTTGCAGAGACCGACAGTGTGATCACTGGCCCCAAAGGGAACCAAGAAACGTTTATCTGGTTGCGGCGAGTGGGGACGGTATCCGATCCATGAGTGCTTCGTCGAAGGGCATCCATCCGCGGTCACTCCGGCTGCGACGCACGTTGACCCACCACGACTGGTCGCACGCGAATGGCGCGTCTGCGGAAACCCCCTCGAAAGACCCCTCGAGCGTGCATGGGGCCCAAGCCGGTTTGCCATCGGTAAGGATCATGCAAGAGCCGCGAGAGTTGTAGAAGAGAAAGTTCGCAACCTCGCCAGCTGCCACCGCCGTGCTGGTTCGCTTCACCTCGCGACCCTGATCGATGACCTTGCGCGTGACGACGATATCGTGTTTGGCGACCACCTGACGGGGCTTTCGGATCACCATCTCGCTATCTTCGACTTCGATGAACTCGCCCTTTTTCCAGGTCAATGTCGCGGTGTAGAAGGCTGCCGGGTTGGGGGTCAGTTTCAGCCTCATCTTCTGGTACTCGTCGCCCCACCGAATGTCTCGTGCGTCTGCAGGGTAAGGCCATGCGTGCTTGGCAACCGCCATCGTCTCGAGATCGTGATCGCAGCCACTCAACCCAGGCGCAGCGTATGCCAAGACTTTGCCGACGGGGTCGGGGCTGGCAGTGGGCGCCGAAGTGCCGCCCTTCTTGCAGGCGACGGCTGTGGTCAACAGCGCGACAACAATCAGAATCGTACGGACAGACATGTTCATGGTTCCCGGGGGTGGATTCGAACCACCATTCACAGGTCCAAAGCCTGTTGTCCTGCCCTTAGACGACCCGGGAGCGATCCTCCTCATAACACGCATGCGCGACCCCTCAAGCTCGATGAACGGGCTTGCCGGGAGGCTACTGAAAATGCGATACCGGGCGAACTTCGTCGATCGAAGGAGCATTGTCGTGGGTGATGATTCGAAATATCCGGAGTGGTTTCTGTGGCTGTCGGAGCACGGCATCCGGATCCTCATCCTCGTTTCCCTTGGGGGCCTCGCGTTCGTCTACGCGCGCGGCCGCTCGGATACGGACGCGCGGCTCGACGCCATCGAAGAGACCGTGCAATCCGATCCGCCGCGAGCGTACCACCCGCCAGATCCCGCGAACTACCCCGCCAACGGCGTTTCTGTGGCCTCCCTGGCGACATCGGACGTCGTCTACGTGCCCGTTTACTCGCACATCTACTACGATGGCGGTCGTCCGTACCTTCTCGAAGCGACACTCAGCATTCGAAACACGGACACCAAGAACCCGATCTACGTCACCGGAGTCGACTACTACGACACCGATGGCAGGCGTTCGAAGAAGTTCGTCTCCGAGATCATCGGGCTCAAGCCACTACAGACGGTCGAGTTTCTAGTCGAGCGCAAGGACCCCACCGGCGGATCCGGTGCGAACTTCATCGTCACGTGGGGCGCCACGGCCGCCGACGTAGATGTGCCCTTCATCGAAGCAGTGATGGTGGGCCGGTCGGGTACCAACGCGATCTCCTTCGTCAGCCAGGGTCGCGCGATCGAGAGTGGTCGCGATTGATACCGGAGCGGCGGTTCAGGGAACCCGTTCGACGTCAGGCGGCAAATAGAGGGGGCTAAGCGCCGCCGACTTGGGGAGGTACATACGGAACTGCAACGAGAACGGGCCTGCGGGCGCGGGCAGCCAGTTGCTCTCTTTCGTCGAACCGGGGGATTCGTGTTGGATGTAGATCGTTAGCGAACCGTCTTCGCCCCAAGTGAGTTTGCTTCGGTCTCCGATCGAGTAGCGATCGATCGGGTTCGCCACCATCAATTGATCGGGCAATCCGTACATCGTCATCGACCAGAAGGCGTTCACCGCTGGAAGCTCAGATGCCTCGAAGCGCATGACATATCGGTCGGTCGCTCCGTTGAAGGCGTGTCCTGAAGCATCCGCGTTGCTGATTGGGTAGTACGCTTCTTCCGCATCGTTCCCGTAGAGCCCCAACATGGCGGCGGCCGCGCGGACCATGCCTCGACCTTCCATGGCTTCTGGGTCACCGAAGGCGCCAATCGTCCCGATCCATCCCTTCGTGGACCGCGCCACGACACCATCGAGTGAACCTAGATCGGCAGTCGCTTTGGAGATCTTGACCAAGGCGGCCCCGACCCCTGCGTCGATCGAGTTTCGTATCTCGGGGGAAAACCGGGTCGACGCAGAAAGCATTCCCGGCTCGACATCGATGCGGTTGAAGCGCGCGATCATCGTACCGTCGCTTTCCGGGACACGGACCTGCGTAAGGAGGAAATTCAGATAGTCCACGAATCCCGCGGATTGGGCCTTCCTTGCGTCATACCGGGGAAACGTGATGCCCGTAGACACAGGCGTACGCGAACGCCCAAGGAATACCGAAAACGGAGTCAGATGATACTGCTTCTGCAGGGCGGCCACGGTTTCGACGTCTCCCGGCCCCCGCACCTCGGTCCGGATGATGCAGTAGACGAACTCGCTGTCGCTCTCGATGACAGATTCGACGTTTCCCGGCTTCGCCCCTTTCCATTGGGGGCCGACAACCAAGTAGCTACCTGCGTCGACACCCGTCGCGCGTGTCCCGATATAGCCGATGTTATTGGTGAACATGTCCACGAGCTGGATCGAGTAGTAGCGATCCCCGACGGCCGGAACGGTGATCACCAGAGGCTCGGCTCGAAGGTCGATCCACGCGAATGAATAGAGTGTGTCGTTGTTGGGCCGCACGATGTCTTTGAAGTCGGGCCCGAGCAGTTGCGTATTGTGATGGATTTCGTTGAAGGGCCCCTGGTAGCCCGGACTGGTTTTGTCGATCGCTTGGACGTAGAGGGTTCGGTAGTTTTCGAGCATCGGATAGGCGTAGACGTACGCCTCTTCTGCAATCTTGGTCGCTTCCTCGGGCGAGATCGCTTCTTGCGCCTCGTGAAGAACCGATCCCGTTTCGACTCGATTCGCGCAGCCCCCCACGACGACAAGACCACAGCTCAACAGTGCCGCGATCGCCCCAACTTGCCAGCTCATCACGCGAGTATAGCGATCGCCGCTCGGGTTGCGAACACCCGCGTATAGCGGGTGACGGACCCGGCATGTGGCACTATGGTTCAGCCGTGATGGAAGAGTGGAGGCACGACAAACCGCGCGTGGCGATCATCGGTGGGGGCTTCGGGGGTCTCGCCGCGGCCAAAGCACTTCGAAAGGCAGATGCCGAAGTCGCGATCATCGATCGGCACAACCATCATCTTTTTCAGCCGCTCCTTTACCAAGTCGCCACCGCAGCACTCTCTCCGGGCGACATCGCCGCGCCGATTCGAAAGATCGTCCGTGGCCAAGCGAATTGCGAAGTTCTCATGGCGTCGGCCAAACGTGTCGATCTCGAACGGCAGACGGTGCATCTCGAAGACGAGCCCTACGGCTACGATTATCTCGTGCTGGCGACGGGAGCCGAGACCAACTACTTCGGCCAAGACGGCTGGGTGGAGCACGCGCCTGGCATGAAGACGATCGACGAGGCGATCAACGTACGCGCCCGGTTCCTCCTTGCGTTTGAACAAGCAGAGCTCGAGCAGGATGAGGCCGCAAAGGTTGCCGCCCTCACGTTCGCCATCGTCGGTGCCGGGCCCACCGGAGTGGAGACCGCTGGCGCCCTTGCCGAGATCGTCGGGTCAGTTCGCAAGGATTTCCGCCATATCGATACGGCGACCTCGCGAATCATCTTGCTCGACCACGCCGACCGCATCTTGCTCGCCTTCGATCCGGAGCTCTCGCACAAGGCGCAACGTCAGCTCGAAAGCCATGGTGTCGAGGTGATGCTCCAAGCGCTCGTCACCGACGTCGATGACAAGGGGCTGACGGCCAAGACGCCAGATGGAGACACGCGCATCGACGCCAACAACGTGATTTGGGCCGCGGGAGTCAAAGCGACCCCCATTGGCGCGACCCTCGGCGTCGAAGTCGACCGCGGTGGGCGGGTCGTCGTAGGCGACGATCTCACCGTTCCTGGCCATCCCAACGTCTTCGTCGTCGGCGACCTCGCCAACCGTGTCGATCCGGCTACGGGTAGGCCCGTGCCGGGCGTCGCGCAGGGGGCCCTTCAGATGGGCGATTTCGCGGGTCGCACAATCGCCAACGAGCTTCGCGCGATCGCGAGCGGCCAACCGTCGCCTGCCCGTGGGATCTTCACCTATCGCGACAAGGGAGAGATGGCGATTATCGGGCGAAATCGCGCCATCGCACAGGTCGGGAAGATGCGGTTCGCCGGCTATCCCGCGTTCGTCTTGTGGGCAACGATTCACATCTTCTTTCTCATCGGTTTCCGTCGAAAGCTGACGGTCTTCATCGAATGGATCTGGCAGTACTTCTTTGGCACACGCGGTGTCCGGCTCATCACAGGCCGCAACCGCCTTCCACGACCGGTCAAGCCGCCGCCCGATCCCCGCGCATCGCGTCGATCCGCGGGCAGTGCGGGCGCCGCCGAGTGAGCCGCGTCCGAATGTGTCACCCGTTGCCCGCTTGCCGGTTCCATGGTGAGCTACCCCGGTCCACATGAGCCACGAATCGCGCCCGAGCCTCCCGAGAAGGTTACGCACCGAAGCTGGGCTCGTGGTGGCCACCGGAACCGCCTTGCTCTTCCTCGAGTTTGGCGACGCGTGGCTTTCCGACGTCGGACCTGATCTGCGCACCACGGCGATTTTCGCTTGGGTCTTCGGAGTCATGCTGTGGGCGTCCTTCGGTGTGGTTCGTCACGCAGAAGGGCTCGCAACTCGCCTCGGTGAACCGTACGGAACTCTCATTCTCACGATTTCGGTCACGACCATCGAGGTCTCCCTCATTTCGGCGGTCATGCTCACCGGCCAGGACAGCCCGACTCTCGGCCGTGACATGATGTTCTCCGTCCTGATGATTGTCCTCAACGGGATGGTGGGCCTCTCGCTTCTGCTAGGCGGCTACCGACACGTCGAGCAGAGCTTCAATCTACAAAGCGCGAACACGTTCCTTGCGGTGATCGTCCCCCTTGCGGTGCTGTCACTCGTGCTGCCGAACTACACGCGCTCCACGCCCGACCCCTCGTTCACGATCCCGCAGTCGGAGTTTCTGATCGTGGTCGCCCTGGGCCTCTATGCGGTGTTTCTAGGGATGCAGACGATTCGCCATCGCGGCTACTTCACGACTCCGCGCCAGGGCGGCGAGATCCACGGCACAGCGAGCGGGCGTTCGGGCGGGTTTCATGCGGTCCTTTTGATCGCGTACATGGTGCCGATCGTCCTGCTCTCGAAGAAGCTTGCCGTCATCATCGACTTCGGGGTCGCAGAAATCGGTGCGCCGGTGGCCCTCGGCGGCGTCCTCGTTGCAGTGCTGGTGCTTGCACCCGAGGCGATCACGGCGCTGCGGGCGGCGCTATCGAACGAGCTTCAACGCTCGATCAACATTTCATTGGGCTCTGCGCTCGCGACGATCGGTCTGACGGTGCCGGCCATACTCGTCATTGGAATCGTCACCGGGAACAAGATCGTGCTCGGCCTCGATCCAGTCGAGACGTTGATGCTCTTCCTCACGTTGTTTGTCTCATACATCAATCTGAGTGGCGGTAGAAGCAACATCCTCCAGGGGGTGATTCATCTGATTCTCTTCGCCGCGTATATCGTTCTGCTCTTCGACTAGGCCTTGCTAGCGCCCTTCCCGAAGACGCGCGACGGCGTCGAGGAAGACCCTAGCCTTGAGGTTCGTCTCGTCGACTTCTCGGCCTGGATCGCTTGCTTCGACGATCCCCCCGCCCGCGAAGTACTGCACCTCGCCCGCCCGCACGTTCGCGGTGCGGATCGAGACCGCCAGAGACAGACCTCCGTCCCGGTCGACGAACCCAACCGCGCCGCAGTAGGCACCCCGTGGATACGACTCGAGGCTCTCGATGATTTCGAGCGCGCGTAGCTTGGGCGCCCCAGTGACGCTGCCCGGCGGAAAGGTGGCTTCCACGATCGACTTCAGGGTTGCGTCGGGTCGGGTCACGCAGCTCACGGTGCTGACGAGGTGGTACAGGCCGGTGAACGGCTCGACGGAGAGCGGGGCATCGACGCGGACCGAACCGGTCTCCGCAACGCGCCCAAGGTCGTTTCGCATCAGATCGACGATCATCGTGTGCTCTGCCCGCTCCTTCGGATCCGCACGCAACCGCGACTGGGCCCGGGCGTCGTCGAGGTCCCGAGGGATCGTGCCTTTGATCGGCCGTGTCACGAGCGCGCGAGTCTCGGCATTCCACCGCAGGAAGCGCTCCATGGTGCATGCAAGCACGGCGTGGTCGCCACCATCGATGAACGCGCCGAGTGGCACGTGACTCGAGTCGCGCATCGCCTCCCAAAGCTCGAATGCGTTGCCTTCGTACGGTGCCGACCACCTGCGCGCGAGATTGACTTCGTAGACATCTCCGCGGGCGATGTACCGGAGCGCTCCTTGGATTGCTTGCCGATGCAGCTCTGCATCATCGACTCGCGCTTGACCTACCTGGGCGTCATCGGGAGCGCCACCCGTGTGACCCTCCAGCCTCTGCATGAACGCACGGCAGGCCTCCTCGTCGTCTCCCACGATCCAGTGCTCGTCGAGGCGGTGGTCGATTGCGATCAACGCGGGGA
>JBATTM010000504.1:0-10895 GCA_049670545.1 Polyangiales bacterium | reverse complement strand
CTCGAAGCTGAGGCTGAGGTCGCGCTTCGCGTTCCGCCGTCTGTGACCGTACACTTGGCTCAGACGATCGCCGATCTGGAACGCCAGCTCGGCTTCGCCCAACAAGAGCTGGCCGCGTGCCAGCAGGAGGAATGACCCATGAGTTTTCTCGACGGCTACAAGTCTCTGATCGGTGTCGGGCTCGGCGTGGCGTTCGTGTTGCTGGGGCACTTCGAGATCCTGCCAGACTCGATCGTCAAGACCGGCGAAGCAGTCGCGCTTGCGATCTTCGGCGTCGGCATCGCAGGCAAGCTCGAAAAGGGGAAGCAGGCCACGAAGGATCTTCTCGCAGCGATCGCGGACAAGGCTGCGCCGCTCCTGATCGGAGCCGTGCTCATCGGCGCGCTGGGTTTCGCCTCGCCCGCGAGTGCGGAAGGCGATGGCCTCGTTCACGACAACACCCTTGATCTGAAGGTGATTCAGATCGGCCAGACGCTGGCAGTCAACTTCGGTTTCGCTGGCGCGGGCGTTCGTGTCTTCCCGAGTGGCAAGACCGTCGTGGACATGGAGCCGACCTATGTCGATCCAGTCCTTGGTACGTGCAAGCTCTGGAAGGGCGCACCGTTCTGTGGGCTCGTCGGTCAGGCTGAGTGATGGAAGGCATCGCGGCACTCGTGCTGCTCGTCATTGTCATCGGCGTTCTCGTATGGCGGAACGGTCGTCTTCGAGAGCGCGCGGTGAAGGGCGAGCAGCGCGGCGATGCGCTCGATGCGAACGTGGAGGCAACACGCCATGCTGAACGCCACCTCGACGTGGACCTCACTCGTGCTGGCAAGCGCGCTCGCGCTCGCGCTCGTCGGGTGCTCCGCGAAAAGCGCGCCGCCGGACTTTCGAGTTCTGAGAGCACCCCCGGTGATGAGCGAGAAGGCTGAGCAGCAAGCGGTCGACTTCGAAGACGCCGCGCGCGCAGCGAGCATCGACCCCGCGTTGCCAGACTTCGCTTGGGCGTGCGACGCCTACGGCGCCTACATCGAAGAGCTGCGAGAGGGCCAGCCGTGAGAGCTGTCACGGACAGCAGCGACTATCGAGTGCAGCAGGTCCGTGAGACGATGCTGGTGGCTGGCCGGTGGACGCGCGATGTCGAGAAGGTCGTCATCGAAGCGATCAACTCAGCCTACGAGGATGGCCGCAAGGCGCTCGGTGGTGGGAACGCGCGCTACCGCATACTGCGTTGGATCGCGACGAACGAGCGCGAAGAGGGATCGACGCATCTCAGGATCGCCGAGGAGTGCGGCACGACGCGCGAGACGGTCACGCGCACCATCTCGAAGCTACGCAAAGATGGATCGATCTGGACTTGCGGGAAGGGCCCCACGGCCATGTGCGGCCTGACGCCGGACGGGAAGCGCCTCGCGCTGTCGATCGACTCAATGGATTCTCGGGAGCTACCCGGAGGCGGGGGGTAACTCGCCGGGCCTCGTCTCGATCGCGCCATACGGGCGATCGAGGGGCCCCCTTTGACCCCGGTCAGTCACATCGCTTGAGGGAACGATGTCGGAGAAGACATGGACCGACCGGGGTCTGGAGGCTCGGCGCTCGCTGTCGCCAAGTACCCCCTGCCGCATCAGAGTTCAGCGATGACCGGACGCCTGCTGTGAGCAGCGCTTCCAAGGCCGACGAGGAACCCGTCAGCCAGTTCACGGCGTAGCTGAGTCGCCACGTCGTGACGCGCCATCCGCGTGACGAGCGGGAGCGTCGGGCAGGTCAACGTGAACGTGATGGGATCGAGCGAGTTGCTGACCAGCACGTCGAGGTTGTACTGCGACAGCTCACCCGCGACTCGCTCCACGCCATCGTAGCAAGGCACCTGAACCGAGATCGCCGAAGGGATCTTGACCGACACGTCGGTCTTGCCTTCCGCGCTCGCGAGCCGAGTGGCCCCGTTCTCATCGATGTGCGAAGTCATCGCAGCCGTGCCGGTCACGCTGATCGCAGAGAAGACCGCCATCAGCGCCGTGCTGTCCTCGATCGTCCCCTGCCATGCGCGAACGAACTGCTGGATCTGGCGCTGTGTCATCGAGTTGTTGAACGCATTCTCCCACGCCGAGAACGCCGGGTGCTTCACGAAGTCGCACCTGATGTGCTGGGGCTTCGCGTCCTCCGGCTTCACGATCGCCAGCACGCTGTCCGACTGAACGAGGATGTCCACGTCCTCTTCGCTCGGGTTGCCAGCGATGATCTGATCGGCGAACTGTCGATTCAGATACTCGGCGAACGACTTCACGTCATCGAAGTGGTGTTCCGCATAGCCCTCGTCTCGCGTCTCAAGGTGCTCGATCGAATAGCCATCCTTGACGATCACGAACGCCTCTGAGCCATCGACACCGTGCACCACGGTCGGCGTCGGCACCGGGTTCGGGGGCTGCGGATACACCTGAGCCCCGTGGCCGTTCACGTTGACATCGCTTTCACTCGCCACTCTCGTCTCCTTCCGCACGATCGATGGGCGTGACGTTGGTGAGCGTCGGGACATTGAGCCCGAGCTGAACAGCATCCTCGACCATCATCGTGTCGCCCTGGATGAACGCAGCGCGCACAGCGGCGCGGCGTCTCGGGGGCTTGAATCCTGCGTTGACGGCTACCAGCACAGCGCCGGTTTCCAAGTGCTTCGAGAAGGTCACGTTCAGGCTGATCCCAGCCTTGAGCATGTGACCGCTCGCCTCGTACTCGCTTGGCTCGTTGAATGCGTCGATCACCTTGTGCAAGCACTCGGAGAACTGACGCTCAAGCTCACCATCAGCGACGTTGCCCAGATCGCACGCTTGAAACTCTGTTCCGGGTCCAGCCATGATCTTCCCTCCAGTCGATCGTTTAAGTGAACAGTGTACGCGGTTCGATCACGGATGAGAAGGGAAAAGAAGCGAGAGCGCCGCGCCCCCCGACGCCCTTTGCAGGTAGGACGCTCTCGCCTCTAACCTCTCACGCAGCCCGCTTCAACTCGCTCGCCTGCTGGCGTGTCTTCGCGCCGACCGACAGCTCGATGTAGAAGCCCGTCTCAACGAGCGCCGACAACGACTGGATATCAAACACCTCCTTCTTGCGGGCGTAGTACGTGTGCACGCCGCCTGCGAAGTCGATGATCCGACCGATGGTCTGCTTCTTGTTGAACGCCACGAGGCAGTCGCCCTTCTTGAGCGTCCTCGATCCCTTGTCCTCGCGGAGCTTGTGGACGCAGTTCATGTTCCACTCCTCCACGATCTTCGTGACGCGGAGCTTTCCGAATGCGCTCATGCTGCTACCTCCACCGCGCCGCCGCAGTGCGGGCACTCGAAGCGCGTAGCTACGAGCGGCTTCGGCTTCGTGTTGCGAGCGACCTTCGTGGCTTCCATCGTCGGCAGGACCGGCGACGACTTGCCCGGCTGGTAGCGCGAGTCCGCCTGCCAGCCATAGATCATGCTGGTGTGGCACTTCAGACGTGCTGCTTCCTTCGGGACTGTCGAGCCCTCTCGAAGTCTCAGCACGGTGTTGGCCTTCACGGCATCTGTGAAACGTCTTCGCGGCGGCTTCGTTGTTTTCTTCTTTGCCATCGTCTCTTCTCCTCGGAGCGAGGAGGCGACGAGCCACGTGGCCCGCCGCCTCGTTGATTACCTAGAGCCGGGTCGGCTCACCCTGCCCGGTCGATGCCGCATCGAGGTCGCGCATCTTCTCCACGACCTCGTACAGCTCGCCCATCTCTGCCTGCACGATCCCCTGCTTGCGGCGGAACTCGCTGGCGTAGGTCTTCATCGCATCGACCGATGGGCAGCGAGACGCGATCGTGTCCAGCTCTCCGATAATCGCCCCGACGTTCACTGTCCCGTCTTGCGCCGTGAATTCGCCGTTTCGAAGACTCTGCGACAGATGGCCAAGGTGCTCCTGTCGCATCCGCGTCTGCTCGGTGGAGTCGATCGAGTTGATGCCTTCGCTCGTAAGCGCGTTCACCGATCGCGCCACTTCACCAACCTTGTCTGTCAGCATGTTCATGTTGTTGCTCACCGTTCGTTCTCCTCTTGGGCGCTACTCAGCCGCGCCCTGTTCCTCCGCGCCGGGGGCCTCTCCCCCGTCGCCTTGGCTCTGGTCTGATCGCTCGACATTCTCTTGCTCTGCGAGCGCGCCAACGTCGATCACGTCGAACGTCTGCGGGATGCCAGCGTCGGCGTTCTCGTCAAGAGCGATCGCCGTCTGGAGTTCGATCGAAGACGGCAGCAGCTTGCAGATGCGCCGCAGCACGGTCTTCTTCCACATCTCGGGTTCGTGCGTCTTCCACGGCCCGGAGTTGCCAGCGCGACTGCCAGACTTCACCTCCAGCACTTCGCGTCGGTTCATCACCTCCCACTGAACGCCGCCGTCCTTCAACTTGACGATCGAGTAGGCGTGTGTGAGGTCGTCGGGCGTGACCGGCTCGTCGGTCGGTACGTGGTGGAGCTTGTCCACGAGTCCATACGAGTATTCAAACGACCCGCTGACCCCGCTGCTCTCGGGCTCATAGACGACGTTCGCCATGACCGTGCTGATCTGACCGGAGTTGCGAGCCAGCTTCAACAGACCCTTGTAGCCGACGATGATCTGAGCCTCGGTCGCCTGCTTCTTGCCGTTCCAGTACGGAAGCAGGTAGGCGTGGCCGAGCACGCCCGGTTCGAGCCCGAGCTGCGCGAGCTGCATCACGCTTCCCACGAGCGACGACTGCGTGCACTCCAGCAGCTTCGGTTCGTTCGCGATCGTCGTCATCGTGAGCCTGAGCATCCGATCGGGCGATAGATGCTTGGGCAGCGCGATCGACATCTGCTCTTTGTATCGATCGAGCAGACCTCGCACGTTGTCCATTCGCTCACGCACAGCGCTCAGCTCTCGACCTTTCGGGGGATCGTTCTTTGCGACAGCTCGCTTCGCGGCCATTACTTCGGCTCCTTCATCAAGAAGACGCGGGCGCCATTCTTGTTGGTCTTGTACGTGAAGCCGGAGCCGTCAGGGAAGTTTCCCCGCTCGGCGTCTTCCAGCAGTGACTTGAATTCATTCTCGATGCCGCGTCGCTCCGTGTCGTCTTCCTTCAGACGCTTCTTGAGCAGCGCGAGGCGATCACGCTTGGCCAGCATGTCAATCTCAAACTTGATCGTCTTGCCCTCGACGTGCTGAGGGTAGATGCGAGCGATCGCCTTAGCCGTCTCTTCGTGCGCGTCCGGCGCAGGCGGCACGCCGCCGAGAACGTTCTGGTGCCAGAACTTGTGCTCGGCGTCGGTCAGCAGAGCGATGTACTGTGGGTCAGGCTCAACGTCTTGGTATACGAGATCGCAGGACGTTCGATTGAACATCACGATCGAGCCCCACTTGAGGCCGGTGACAGCGAACTGGTGTTGGAGCTGGCAGTAGTATTCTGGCGGCACGCCCTCGCTATCCTTGCCGTGGATGGCTTCCCATCCGAACAGACTCGTCTTGACTTCGAGCAGACCGGCGTCGACACGATCGCCGCGCCACTGGCGCCCGTCCAGCGTACAGCTCTGCCACGGCCGCACCTTGCTGTGGACCAGCCTGCCGTCTAGCTTCACGTCGCGCTTGAGCATGACTGCGAAGTCGTGCGCGATCTGTTCCTCGAAGATGCGGCCGAAGCGCATGACCGGGTTGTCGAAGTGCTCGCTGCCTAACACCTTGTCGGCGTACAGCTTCATCGGCGAGCTGAATTTGCTAATCCCCAACACGGTCGCGGCTTCGCTCGCGCCGAGTGTGTTCCGTCTCGCCTCTAGCCAACGTTCGCGATCGCGTCCGTCGTCTAGGATCTTGTATGCAACTCCCATTCGCCCTCCTCTGTCTCGACACTCTACGCGAAGCGATCGACAAAGAGAAGGGAAACCTCGGCGCGCTGTGCGTCGAAGGGTTTACGTCACGCATCGCGCAGCGTAACGTCGCGATCGCTTTAGAGTTTGCACACAAGAGTCGGAACGGCGTTCGACTCTCGCTGCCGAACACACATTCATGCTAGGGGAATCGATGACGGGCAGTCGGTACGATCGCGTGAGTGTTGTGCGACTTCGGTGGGGCTGCTGATGGCGCGATCACCTGCCCACGTCAAGGTCCATCTGGCAGTTCGCACACACGACAAGACGATCGACATCTACACCGATCCGCGACTTCGAGGAATCTGGCTCGGCTTGCTGATCGAGGCCCAAGCTGCGTTCGCCGCCAAGCGTGGGAATCGCGTCAACCTCTCGCACGGAACGCTGATGTCCGTCACGGGTGAGTCGACCGTCGAGGGCGCGGTCGCGGCGCTGCGCGAGGTCACGACCACCACAGGATGGCGTGTCGATGAGTACCGGAACAGAGTCGCTGTGACCGTTCGTAACCTAGCGAAAAGACAGGGAATCGACCCCCTCGAAACTGTCACACAAGAGAGAAGAGAGAAGAGAGAAGAGGGAAGAGAGAAGAGTGAAGAAGTAGTACACACCCCTGCACCTGACGGTGCAGCCGCGTTCGGGGAGCCCGGTTCTGAGAAACCGAAACCCTCGATCCCGAAGGGCCAACGGTCGGTTGCCCAATCCAAAAAGCTCGCCCTCGAAGTCTGGCCGGAGCTGGTCCAGCGAGCTGCGAGCTACGGCAAGTCGTGGTCGGCCGAGCCCCAGCGCAAGCAACTCGAACTGCTGACGCAGCGCATCCGACAGGGCGCGACTCGCGCACAGTGCCATGCGGCGATCGATGGCTTCATGGCGTTGCATCGCGACCAGCTGGACAGGCCGGAGCGACCGATGCGAAGCTACTTCCGCGCGACGACGATCTATCAGGCGAGCAAGTTCGAGGAGTATCTTGAGCAGGCCGTCGACGCCGACCAGCCGAACGTGGTCGATCGCAAGCGCGAGGATGACCTTCAGGATTTGCTGAAGCGCATGAACGAGGACGAGGAGTGAGACGATGAGCACGATGGACGATGTGGCCAAGGCGTTATCTGCGGGTGGCGAGCGACAAGTCTACGCGAGCGCGATCGGCCAGATGCAGAACTGGAAAGCGACCAAGATCACGACCGACGAGCGCGAGGATCGGATTCGGGTGTTCAGGCTGCACCTGAATCGAATCGATGGGACGATCGAGCCTGACGAGTGCTATCGCGAAGAGGCGAGGATGACCGCGCGCTGGATGCTCAAGGCCGGAGCGCCGCTAACGCGAATGCCTGCGAACGACGCCTGGAAGAAACAAATCGCGACGTACATGCAAAACGCTTCGATGCTTTCGGAGGAGCTGTCGAGGCGACCGGGCGAGCGATCCAAGCCAACGATCGAGCAGGCCACGGCCGCGAAGCGCGAGACGCACAACGCATTCGAACACTGGTGGCGCCCGATCCATGTGGCGATCAAGGATGCCGAGAACGCATACGCGAAGCTGGCCCGATTCGGTTACGACAGCGACAGCGACATGATGCTCAACGTGTTCGATCTTGGGCGCTCCGTCAGTGATGCGATCCAAGCCCATCGGGACAAGCAGCGCGTCGTGTGGCTGCCGCAGTTTACCGACGAGCCGTATGGCTGCGACTCGTGGTGGCGTGATGAATTGTTCGGCGTGCGAACGGGCTGCAAGGTGTTCCCTGATGCGATCGCTTTCTGGATCGAGTTCACGAAGCATCACCTCGGGTTGATCCCGCGCGAGTCTGCGCTGGCGCTCGAACCGACGCCCGAGCCATACGGCAACTTCGGCGAGCGCGACCTCGATGACGAGCCGCCGTTTTGAAGCGCTCCGACAAGCGCAACCGGAGAGTCGACCACGGCGACTTCCCCGAAGGCCACCCGATGTCGATCGCCGTCGATCGCTTCAGGCGCGCTGCCCAGCTCCATCTGAACAGCCCCGACGACGCGCTGGTCAAGTACGCGCACGGTGCTGGTCGCGATCGACCCGGCGCGGACATCGTGCGCTCGGCGATGGTCGAGGAGCGCGTCCGGCAGGACGATCTGGCGCGCTCAGAGGGCCAGGATGGGCTCTTCGCGCAGGAGGGGGGCGCTCGTACCCCGAGCGAGACGATCGGCCAGGAGCGGCCAGCCAGGGCCGTCTCCAGCGACACCACGGCCCCTGACGCGATCGAATCGACGCCCACGGAGCCTGAGACGCTCCCAGAGTGCCCTCACCCGGAGCTGGGGCGACTCTCGGACGGCGATCGATTCTGCGAGGAGTGTGGGCTCGTCTTCGAGTCGAGCGAGCCGAAGTGCGATCACATCTGGTCGGGTGATGCGATGCCCGGCGACGGCCCGGTGCGGGTCGCACAGCGCTGTGTCGAGTGCGAAGCGTGGCGCACGTGCGATCCATCTGTCGGTCACGTCGCGATCTGTGACAACGGAACGTTCAAATACTGCACCCGGTGTGGTGAGATCGTTCAGGCGCCGAAGACAGCCGCCAACTTCGAAGTCGTGGACCACGGCGTCAGCGAGGTTCGTGTTCACAGCCCGATGCTCGAAGATGTCGACGAACCCGAGCAAGAGGAGATCCGACGCAAGACGGTCAGGCGCGTGGATGATGTCGAGCTTGACGAACCGGACGACGCAAACGAATATGAGAATGACGAGGAGATTCTGTTTTGAAGAACCGAACACTTCTGATCCTGCTGGCCATCTACTTCTTGGTGATGGTCGGCGTCGCTCGATCTGATGTGCACGTCATCGGCGACTCGCTTTCGAGAACGCCAGAGCCCGGTGTGCCTTGGCCTGTGGTCGCGTTCGGTGAGTCGGTCGACAACCACGCAATCGGCGGCGCCAGCTCATTCGACTTCATCGACTTCTGCGATGGCCCATTCGGTTGCTTCTGGGCGCAGGGCGAACCGGACGACACGTTCCTGATCCTGATCGGACACAACGACTTCCAAGACGTGCCTGACTGGCAGCCAGCCGACTACACGAACAACATCCTAACGATGGCCGACACGATCGAGTTCTACTCGGGCTCAACGAACATCGGGATCATCAGCTCACCGTATGTCTGGCCACGCTTCGGCGACAACCGCGAGCCGCAGAACGAACGCATCGACATCCAAGCTCAGCTCGATCAGATCATGTGCGAGTCCGACGCGCGCTTGACGTGCATCGTGGATCTGCGGTTCGAGTTGTTCGATGACGGAGACTACATCTGGGATGGCGTCCACTTCACCCAGCAAGGCCACGATGTCGTGGCAGCGCTGGTCGTACCGGAGCCCTCGACTGGGCTCCTCACAGGAGCAGGTGTGCTGACGCTCGCGCTCCTTCGGAGGAAGAGGCAATGGAGATCGTGATAGTGGTCGACCGAAGCGGGTCGATGATGGACATCGCAGGAGACATGGCAGGGGGCATCAACAAGTTCATCGAAGAGCAGAAGGCCGTCGATGATCCGGGCTGTCGGTTGACGCTGGCGCAGTTCGATTCGGAGTATGAGATGGTACACGACGGCGTGCCGATCGAGTTCGTCCCGCCGTACACGCTGCATCCGAGATCCACGACGGCGCTGCTCGATGCGGTCGGGAAGACGGTCAGCGCCGTTCGTGAGCGACGACCGGAGCGTGCGATCTGTGTGATCGTGACGGATGGGATGGAGAACGCGAGCCGCGAGTGGACATCCTCTGCAGTGAAGTCTCTGGTCGAGTGCGCGACGAAGGATGGCTGGGAGTTCGTCTACCTCGGAGCTGACATCGATGCGTTCGGCGAGGCTGGCGCGATCGGGGTCAAGCAGGGCACGACCGCGAACTACGGGAAGGACGGACGATCGGTCAACGCGGCGTTCTCCGACCTGAGCGGCAAGGTCGGAACGTCACGACTCTCGGGCGCCAGCGTCCAGAGCTATACGTCCGCAGAGCGCGAAGAGATCAAGCCGGGCGAAGGCAACACAACCGGATGATGCCGAGACGCAGAGCTGGTGTCGGGCGCAATCGATTCGCCAAGGGCAAGCGACCGAAGGTCGTGGTCAAGTGGCAGGACGGCGCATCGATGAACAAGACCGAGGATGAGTACGCGCGCACGATGCTCGAACCGGCGCTGCTCGCTGGCGAGATCATCTGGTATGCGTTCGAGCCATTCAAGCTTCGTCTCGGCCCGAGCAACTTCTACTCGCCTGACTTCGGTGTCGTTCGAGAGGATCGCTCGGTCCAGATCCACGAGGTCAAGGCTGTGTGGGGGAGCGAGCCGGACAAGGCTCGCATCGGCTTCCAAGAGGACGCACGTCAGAAGCTACGCGATGCGGCTCAGCAGTATCCGTTCTTCAACTTCTTGGTTGCGGCACGTCGCGGCGACAAGCTGATGCGTGCGATGACGACCACGAACCGATGGCAGTATGAGCACATCGAGCCCTTTAACCAAAGACCCCCGCCACGATGAGATGGCGGGGGTCCGAGGAGTGACCGGGTTGCCCCGATCCGAACGATAGAATCCCACCCTACATCCCTGGAGATTCGATGGCAACCGCGAGCTACCCGAAGATGATGAAGACCGCCGAGCTATCGGCGATGGCTGCACCGTACAACCCGCGTGAGATGCTGGACCACGACTGGGATCAGCTGCGCCAGTCGCTGCGCGAGTTCGGATGCGTGCAGCCTGTGATCGTGAACAAGCGCACGAAGGAGAACGGTTGGAAGGCGACCGACAAGCCCGCGATCGTCGGCGGGCACCAGCGTGTGCGCGCTGCAGGCGACCCGGACGTGGCCATCGACAAGATGCCCGTGGAGTGGGTCGACATCTCCGAGCTGAAGGAGCGGCAGCTCAACCTCGTGCTGAACCGAACGTCGGGCGACTGGGAGGAGGATGCTCTGGAGCGAGCGCTGCGCGTGATCGAGGAGCTTGGCGGCGGCGAAGCGCTTGACTTCACAGGCTTCGACACCGACGAGTTGGAAGCGTACCTCGGCGACCCTGACGGCGGCGGCGGGGGTGAGGGTGGTGGAAGCTTCGATG
>JBATTM010000503.1:0-1752 GCA_049670545.1 Polyangiales bacterium | reverse complement strand
AGCTTACTGTCCCCATCGTCTAGTGGCCCAGGACCCCGGCTTTTCACGCCGGTAACCGGAGTTCAAACCTCCGTGGGGACGCCACGTAAAACAAGAAAAGGGAGGACTTCGGTCCTCCCTTTTTTTGTCACGTGGCTTCGCCGGTAGGCGGAGGCACGTGCCGGATTGCGCCAGCAATCCGGTTCACGTGAGCCCCGTGGGGCGACGCGTAGCAGCGACTTCTACGGGGCCAGCCCCGCGGGACGGCGCACAGCGACGGCCTTTGCGCACCACCCAACTGGAATCAACTCAGGTCCAACGGTTCACGGTCTCGCGTGCACCATCGGCCGCGCGAGCCGCCGCGGAGTCGCTCGCCCCGAGAAGCAGGGCCTGCAGCGCCCTTTGTTGGCCCGCGCTCCCGTTTTGCCGGTGTCCTTGGGTCGCCACGACACACTCACTCGGTCGAGCACAAGCCTTGAAAAAGAGCAACCTGCGGTGGATCCTGCCGGCCACGAATGCGAGTGCTGTGGAAATGCGAGCTCCCCGATCGGTCCGAGGACGCACCTGTGGGGGCCGAGGCCCCGCTCCACTGGGACGGCGAGTTCGTTTCGTTGCCGACCGCGAACTACGAGTTCGCTCGTGAGGATCGTGCGGATCCCTCGAAGCGGGGATACCGGTTCGACCTCCATCGGGTGGACGCAAACGGAGACGGGACCACAAGAAGCTTCTCGGCGGCCTCGTCGCTGATAGCATCGCATTGGAGCTTTCTGGATTTGGGACACGAGCTCTTGCTCCACACCGGGTAATTCAACCGCCTGCCTGCGTGCGAGGTCATCCCGGAGCTTCCCTTCGTCGACGCGGGCTACGGCGCGGCGCGCGGCGGGTTCCTGAAGCACGGCGGGCGGTTCTTTTTCGCCGACCGCCGGCGGGGCGAACTCCACTGTCACGACGCCGCGAGCATGGCTCAGGAGTGGGTTCTTGACCTCTGGGGCGAGCGGCACTCGGCCGCCCCTCTCGCTTTTCACGGTGAACTTCTCGTAGCTCATGGCAGCGGTGGACTGAACTACATCGACCCTGCGACGGGACGGGTCGAGCGCCAGCAGGTTCTTCCGCGGATCCAGAAACTGTACCCACCAATCGAGCACGAAGGCGACCTCCTTTACGTGTACACGAACTGGTCGAGCGGCGGCATCCTGCGCTTCGATCCCGCGACGGGTGGCATCAAGTGGAAGTTCACCAAGCGAGGCCGAACCGCGCCGCCTCGAGGAGGCCCTGCCCCCATCGTCGGAACTACCGCCATCATCAGCGTCAACGATGGCTCTTCGCTCGTCGGCGTCGATATCGACAGCGGAGAGGCCCGGTGGACCTTCCGCGCCCAATGGCTCTACACCCCAGTCGAGATTTCCGGGAGCTCGATGATTTTTGGAACGTCCGGCGGCTGGGGCCGCCATCTTCGGCGGCATGATGTCGAGACAGGCGAGACCGAGTGGGCGGTTCCGCTCGACGGCGGATGTTCGTACTACGCGGCCGAAGGAGAGCATCTCGTGGCGGGTGATTGGAGCGGGGTCCTCCGGAGGATTCGCCGACTTGACGGGGTGGTTTCGAACGAGGTTCCGCTCGGGCTCAGACTGGCCGGCCCACCACTGGTGGTGGATTCGCGCATCTACGTGCTGGGGTGGCCCGCGGACGGCGCGCCCTCGCTGATCGCCTTGGATGCGTAGCCCACCGTCGACCGTTGAGGTTCACATCCGGCTGGGTAGTGGGGTGCCCCGC
>JBATTM010000502.1:0-6328 GCA_049670545.1 Polyangiales bacterium | reverse complement strand
GAAGAATCTCTACCTGTCGATCGACCCTGCGATTCGCGGCTGGATGAAAGATGCGCGATCGTACCTCCCACCCATCGCGATTGGCGCACCCGTGCGCAGCGGCACACTGAGTCAGGTCGTCGCATCGAACGCGGAGGGTTGGGAGCCGGGTCAGATCGTCCAAGCGCTCGCAGCCTGGGAGTCCTACTCCGTGGTGTCTGCAACCAACCTGCATGGCAGGGTGAAGCCCATCGAGGGGATCCCCCTTCCCTCGATGCTGAGCGTTCTTGGTGGCACCGGGCTCACGGCCTATTTCGGCCTGCTCGAAGTCGGGCGGCCCAAGCCCGGAGGCACCGTACTCGTATCGGCCGCGGCAGGCGGTGTCGGGTCGATCGTGGGGCAGCTCGCACGAATCCAAGGTTGCCGCGCCGTCGGACTCACGGGAAGTGACGCGAAGTGCACGTGGCTGACGGACGACCTCGGATACGACGCAGCAATCAACTACAAGAACGACGACCTTCGGCGGGCGCTCGATGCTGCCTGCCCCAACGGGATCGATGTGTTCTTCGACAGCGTCGGTGGCGACATTCTCGACACGGTGCTTACGCGCCTGAATCGCCGCAGTGCGGTCGCGCTGTGTGGCGCGATCTCGCAGATCAACGAGCCCTCCCTCCCCGCCGGCCCTCGCAACTACCTGCAGCTTCTCGCGAAGAGTGCACGGATGGAAGGGTTCACGACACTCGACTTTGCGGAGCGATACGACGAAGCGCGCACCGCTCTGGCGGGCTGGATACAACGGGGCGAGCTCCGGTATCGAGACGACATCGTCGACGGAATCGAAAACGCCCCAGCGCATTTGCTGAGGCTTTTCAGCGGTGAGCACAGGGGAAAACTCATGGTCAAACTGTCCGATCCAGAGGGTGAAGCATCATGACGCAAATTTGTGAAGGACGTGTGGTGATCGTGACGGGTGCCGGGCGCGGAATAGGCCGCGAGCATGCACTCGAGCTCGCGCGGCAAGGCGCGAAAATCGTCGTCAACGATCTCGGAGTCAGCAACCATGGTGAAAGCGGCGACCAGGCTCCCGCCGATGAGGTGGTGCAGATGATCCGCGACATGGGTGGCGAGGCGGTCACGAACGGAGCCGACGTGGCGGACTGGACGCAGGCCGAGGACCTCGTTCGTCAGGCGGTCGGTACGTACGGCCGGCTCGATGCCGTGGTCAACAACGCAGGCTTCGTGCGCGATCGCATGTTCGTGAGCTGCAGCGAAGAAGAATGGGATGCGGTCATTCGCGTGCACCTGAAGGGCCATTTCTGCGTCACACGTCACGCGGCGGCCTATTGGAGGCAGCAGGTCAAGGCCGGGGAGCCAGTCGACGCGCGCATCATCAACACGTCATCGGGGGCTGGCGTCCTCGGGAGCGTGGGGCAGTCGAGCTACTCGGCGGCCAAAGCAGGAATCGCCACGCTGACCCTCGTACAAGCGGCCGAGCTCGGCCGATACGGCATTACCGCCAACGCGATTTGCCCCATCGCGCGCACCCGTATGACGGAGGGTGCGTTCGCGGACGCCATGCGGAAGCCCGACGAGGGCTTCGACGTCAATGATCCAAGCAACGTAGCCCCCTTCGTGGCGTGGCTCGCAAGCACACAGTCGAAAGGCGTCAGTGGGCGCGTGTGGGAAGTATTGGGCGGTACGATCACTGCCTTCGATGGCTACCGTCGCGAGAAGACGATCGACATCGGCAAGCGGTGGGAAGCGGCCGAAGTCGGGCCCGCCGTAGCCACCCTGCTCGATGAGGCGCGTCCTCTCGAAAAGGTCTACGGGACATGATCGAAGGGCTCGACCTCGACGACAAGAGCATCTTGGTCACAGGTGGCGGACGCGGGATCGGACGTGGGATCACCCACGCCTTTCTCGAGGCCAGCGCCAAGGTGACCGTGTGCGGTCGACGAGAGCCTGAGGCCTTGCCTCGCGCGGGGGGGAACACGGCCTCGTTCGTGCAGACGGACGTCCGTGACCCGAGCGCAGTCGAGGCAATGATTGACCAGGTGGTGAGCGAGACGGGCGGTCTCGACGTGTTGATCAACAACGCCGGTGGCGCTCCGTTCGCCGAAGCCGCGACCGCCTCACCGCGGTTTTCCGAGAAGGTGATTCAGCTCAATCTCACCGCCGCCCTACACTGCTCGCAGCAAGCCAACCGCGTGATGCAAGGTCAGCCGTCCGGGGGCTCGATCATCAACGTAGCCAGTGTCTCGGGTCTCCGGCCATCGCCGGGGACGGCCGCATATGGAGCCGCGAAAGCCGGTTTGCTGAACCTCACGACGAGCCTCGCGGTGGAGTGGGCGCCCAAAGTCCGAGTCAACGCCATTGCAGCGGGGCTCATTCTGACCGAACAGGCTCATCTGCACTACGGAGACGACGCGGGCGTGGCGCGCGTGGCGGACACCATCCCCATGGGGCGTCTCGGGACCCCAGAGGACATCGCGGGCGCGTGCTTGTTCTTCGCGTCCGGGTTCGCGTCGTATGTCACTGGCGCTCACCTCGTGCTGCACGGCGGTGGAGAAACCCCTGCGTTCCTCGACGCCGCCAAGGGGAGAGGCTGACGAATGGAGTTCTCGTTCTCGGATGACCAGAAGGAGTTGAGACGAACCGCGCGACGCTTCCTTGGGGCCGCGTCGTCCGAAGAGCGCGTGCGTGCTGCGATGGCCACGGAACGCGGGTTCGATCCAGCCGTGTGGGACCAACTGGCGGGAGAGCTCGCCTGGTCTGCACTCACGATCCCCGACGAATACGGGGGTCTCGGCATGAGCTACTTGGACCTTCACCCACTCATGGAAGAGATGGGTCGCGCACTGCTTTGTGCCCCGTTCTTCTCGTCGATCTGTCTGGGCGCCAACGCGCTCATGATTGGTGGCGATTCACAGCAGAAGGAGCGTTGGCTGCCGCAGATCGCCGCGGGCGAATTGCGCACGACGTTGGCGTACACGGAACGAAATGGCCGATGGGACAGCTCTGCGATCGAATGCACCTACGCGCGCAGCGGCTCGGGCTACGTGCTCCGAGGAGAGAAGCGCTACGTGCTCGACGGACACACCGCGGACCTGATCCTCGTGGCCGCACGGGCTGAGCAGAGCCACGGTCGTGAGGGCGTGACGCTCTTCGCGGTTCGGTCGGATGCGGAAGGCCTGCATCGTGAATGGCTGCCCACGCTCGATCAAACGAGACGGCAAGCCTCGGTGACCCTCACGGACGTCGTGGTCGCGGCAGACGCACGCATCGGTAATGAAGGCACCGGGTGGACGACCTGCGAGCGTACGATCGATCTCGCCGCGATTGCGCTGAGCGCAGAGCAAGTTGGGGCGGCGGAAGCGTGTCTCGACATGGCCGTCGAGTACGCCAAGGTTCGAAAACAGTTTGGCCGGGCGATTGGTTCGTTTCAGGCGATCAAACACAAGTGTGCAGACATGCTGACCCTCGTCGAATCCGCACGGTCGTCATCGTTTTACGCGAGCGCCCTTGCGGCGCAGGGAGAGACGGATCTCGCGGATGCCGCCTCCAGCGCCAAGGCGTATTGCTCCGACGCAGCGTTTCACTGCGCGTCGGAGAACATTCAGATCCACGGCGGCATCGGCTTCACATGGGAACACCCGGCGCACCTCTATTTCAAGCGCGCGAAGGCGTCGGAGATCCTCTTCGGCACGCCGGACGAGCATCGCGAACGCGTCGCAATGAGGATGGGGTTGTAGTGGAATTGCAGCTAAACCAACGCGAGGCCGCATTTCGAGACGAGGCGCGTTCGTGGCTTCGGGAGCAGCTCGAGGGGCCGTTTCGAGGACTTCAAGGCCGGGGGCGCTCGGGAGACCAGGACTCCTTTATCGAAGAGCGTATCGCCTGGGGCAAGGCCATGGGCGCAGCGGGTTGGAACTGCATCGGCTGGCCAGTGGAGTTCGGGGGTCGGGCCTGCTCGATCAAAGAAGAGGCGATCTTCAACGAAGAGTACGTGCGGGCCAACGGGCCTGGGAACGTCGGTCACATCGGAGAGACGCTCCTTGGGCCGACGCTGATCCATTTCGGGACACCAGAGCAGCGCGCGCGGTTTCTGCCGCCGATCGTGGCCGGTGAAGAGATCTGGTGCCAGGGCTACTCCGAACCTGGGGCCGGCTCGGACCTCGCATCAGTGCAGACGAAAGCGATGCTCGTGGGCGACGAGTGGGTGATCGAAGGGCAGAAGATTTGGACATCGGGCGCAGAGTACTCCGACTGGTGTTTCGTTCTTTGTCGCACCGACGCGGATGCGCCCAAGCATCGAGGGCTGAGCTACATCCTCGTTCCGATGAAGCAAGACGGCATCGAGATTCGACCCATTCGCCAGATGGGCGGGAGCGCCGAGTTCGCCGAAGTGTTCTACGACGGCGCGCGGGCCAGAAAAGACCATGTCGTCGGTGGGGTCAACAACGGCTGGAAGGTCGCCATGGGGACCTTGGCCTTCGAGCGCGGGGCGTCGACCCTCAGCCAGCAGTATCTCTTCCAACAGGAATTCGAAGAAGTGGTCGCCTCCGCCAAACGATCCGGTGCGGACAAAGACCCGATCTTTCGGCAGCGCTTGGCGAACGCGTACATCGGATTGAAGATCATGCGCGTCAACGCCCTCCGAATGCTAGAACAGGACGCCGCCGATCTCGGACGCGAGGCACTGATCAGCAAGCTCTATTGGTCGAACTGGCACCGAGACCTCGGAAAGCTCGCCATGGACCTGCTCGGAGCCGAAGGAGAGCTGCTCGCGGAAGGTCCGTACGCCCTGACGCAAACGCAGAAGTGGTATCTTTTCTCTCGGGCAGACACCATCTACGCGGGCTCGAACCAAGTCCAGCGAAACATCATCGGCGAGCGAGGGCTCGGGCTGCCAAAGGAACCGCGATGACAGACAAACCGACCTACGTCACAGGTCACAAGCTCCTCGAAGGAAAGACGGTTCTCGTGACGGCAGCAGCAGGCACGGGGATCGGTTTTGCGACGGCGATGCGCTGTGTCGAAGAGGGCTGTGCCGACATCGTGATCAGCGACATCCACGAGCGACGTCTAGCTGAGGCTGCCGACAGAATCGAGTCGGAAGCGGGGCTTCGTCCGAAGACCACGATCTGCAACGTCACCGACCAAGCCGCAGTCGAGTCGATGTTTCGTTTTGCAGCCACGGAGATGGGGCATGTCGATGTGTTGATGAACAACGCGGGTCTCGGTGGGCACGCGCGAGTCGTCGATATGACGGACGAGCAGTGGAGCGTCGTGCTCGACGTCACTCTCAATGGGTGTTTCCGGTGTACGCGTGCCGCCCTCAAGCACATGCTCCCACGCGGTCGCGGGGCGATCGTGAACAACGCCTCGGTACTCGGGTGGCGCGCACAGGAAGGCCAGGCGCACTACGCTGCCGCCAAAGCCGGCGTGATGGCGCTCACGCGATGTGCGGCGATCGAGGCGGCCGAAGCCAACGTGCGGATCAACTGCGTGGCGCCGTCACTGGCGATGCATCCGTTCTTGGAGAAGGTGACGCCTCCGGGGCTCTTGGAGGAGCTCCAGAAACGCGAGGCGTTTGGGCGCGGCGCCGAGCCTTGGGAAGTGTCGAACGTGATGGTGTTCCTCGCGAGCGACTACAGTTCGTACATGACCGGCGAGGTACTGTCGGTCTCGAGCCAGCGCGCCTAGGGCCGCGAACGCATCTGCCATGCGTCGGAGTATCGAAGCAGGTATCGGCGAATCGCGGGCGAGAACGCGCGAACGACGGGTCGCGTCCATCGAGAAGCCTGCCGGAACTCACGGATGAAGTCGTCGAACGTGTGTTCTTGGTATCGGAGAATCGCTTGGCTCTCGGTGGTGTCAACCCAGTCGCAATAGTACGGTGAATCGCCGTACGCTTCGGCCGGCAGCTCGCCGACCCCGGACGCGTCGAAAATCGCAGCGTAGAACTCCTTGAAGGTCATCCTGCAGCGCTCGCCTCCCCCAATCATGAGAATCTTGCCGAGGGCTTCGGGCGCAGTGGTCGCACGTACCTGCGCGAGAGCAACGTCGCGCGGGTGCACGTACTCCAGCCGTGTGCTCGGGTTGATTCCAAACAGCAGACGAAAGATCGCAGGCGAGAAGTCTTTCGCCTGGGCCGAGACGGACACCCCGATACGGAAGATCACCCATGGGATGCCGGAGTCACGAACGATCGATTCACATTCGGTCTTGTGCGCGGTGTAGTGGTCGGTCGCGATGGCAGGGTCGCGACCGGTGAGTGGAGGGCCGCCAGGAACCCGAGGCCCGCAGACCGAGAACGTGGACGCGTACACGAGTCTCGGGATCGGGT
>JBATTM010000501.1:0-6989 GCA_049670545.1 Polyangiales bacterium | reverse complement strand
GGGATTCGTGGAAGCAGCGGACGAAGATCTCGAGTCGCCGTGAACGCTTGCGCAACAGCATGGCACCGCGGAGGTTGAGGGTGTCGCTGTCGGTCCCGAGGATGAAGACGGGAGGATGGGGCACGTCTTTCATGAGGGCGTCAAGCTCGGCCCACACGATCGGGTCTTGCGCGTCGCCTTCGATGACGGTGATCGGGAAGTTCGCCTCTTGTGTCTGCATATTGAAGGTAGCGATCGCGTTCTTTGCGTTCGGGTCGACGATGACCACTCTGTCGAGCTCCTCGCTCGCTTCCTGGCGCAGATGGTCGAGCATCGTTTGGCCGAAACGACCAAACCCGACCAGCACGACGACATCTCGTCCTTCGGTCTCTTGAAAGCGCCTCGAGAGGTGATGCTCATAGAGGCGTTCCGCGGCGATGTGGTGCATGTTGAAGGCTTGAATTCGTTGCCCATCGGTATCGCCCATGAGCCTATCCATTTCGCGCTTCATCGGCATGTCATCGATGTGGGCGACGACTGGAAGACCCGGAACCAATTGCAGTGCCGCCCACGCCGCTTCGAGGTTGACCAGGTCGTCGCCCGTGAGGAGCGCGAGCCCACGTGCACGGTCGAGCGAGAGTGTCTGCAGCGTCGTAGGGTTGCGGATATCCGCACAGACGTACGGGGTCCCGAACTGGGTACGAGCCTTCTCGAGTAGACGCTGACTGTCCTGCGTGTCCACGAGCAAGACCTTCTGCTTGGTGCCCGTTCGATAGAAGCTCTCGAGAAAGAGTTCTCCGAGCTGACCAACCCCTACGACGATGATGTGATCTCGAAGGCTCTGGCGTTGAAGCCACCCAGGTTTCATCAGGCGCATCGCGCTTTCGATGACGACTCCGGCTGTGACGATGGGGGCCATGAAGTACGCGACCCAGAGGGCGATGCGTGCCCCCTGCGGTCCGTCGATCGGAACCCCGAGGTCGAGACCCCCGAGAACGAACAACCCGAGGGAGTAGTACACGTGAGTCAGCAGCCCCGCGCCGACGACGTTCGGTCGATCCGATACGATGACGCCCTCGCGGAACGCATAAACTGCCAACCCGAACGCGGACAACGCGAGCGCCATTCGCCATAGCCAGCCGATTGGCGATCGCATGACGCACTCTAACGTGGGGCGGCCGGGCCGTGAACCCCTGAATGACAGGCCCGGGGTCGCTGGCTACTCGTGGCTCTTCTCGAACGCCGCCTTCTGCTCTGCAGTGGCCTCCGTCTGGTGCTTCGCCTTCCACTCATCGTACGGCATGCCATACACGAGCTCGCGCGCGCCTGCCTTGTCGATCGCGACGCCCCGGTGTTCGGCGGCCTCCTGGTACCATCGCGAAAGGCAATTGCGGCAGAACCCTGCGAGTTCCATCAGCTCGATGTTCTGCACGTCGGTTCTCTCGCGCAAGTGTTCCACCAGCCTTCGAAACGTGGCCGCTTCGAGTTCGGTGCGGCTCTGATCATCGGCGTCCATGGCGTTGCTCCCTTCCTTCAGCCTACCGCGTTGGCTCCCGGCGTGCTCTCGGCTCTGGCATGGGCCGTAGGTGACCCGTTTTCACGTAGATGAGGCAACCTTCCCGTGAGAAAGGCGTATGGCGGCTCGCGTGCGGGCTGCGAATCCAAGTGCCTTCCGGATAGTCGCCGAACTCGTCTGAGAACACACCCTCGAGAACGAGAATCTCTTCGCCGCCCATGTGCATGTGCTCGTGGAACTCGGTGCCTGGCGCCCATCGTACCAGCGCGACGTTCTCACCGCGAAACTCGTGCAAGGGCCTCACACGCAGGCCCGTCACTGCGCCCGGGACAAAGGGGGCGTCCACGGTGTCGATGCGCACCCGCGCGGTGTCTTCGAGTTCGAACTGTCGGAGTTTCACGAATATCGTGCACCCCTCGACGGTGCATGGCTCGTGGTGCGACCCCGGCGGGTTTCGAACGTACGTCCCTGCCGGGTAGTCTCCGTGCTCATCGGAGAACACCCCTTCGAGAACGAGAAACTCTTCGCCGAGCGCATGCTCGTGCTCCGAGAATTTGCTCGCGGGCTCGTACCGCACGATCGAGGTGGCCCGGGCAACCTCCCCTCCCACGCGGTCCAGCATGCGCCTGCTCACCCCTGGCAGCGGCGACGATAGCCACGGCAACTCGTTCGATTGCACGACCTCGCGCCTATCGAAGTCAGCGCGAAGCTCTGTCGGGGAGGGGTTCATCTGCGTCTTGCGTTTTGCTCGGGGTTCAGGGGGGTCTCGGCTTTTGCGCATCAATGGTACAGCCCAGAGGGTAGAGGGGCTACACTCCGCCCCCCATCATGCCTGACCCTCTCTTGTATTCGACGGAAGTTCTCAACCGATTGGGCCTTGCCGATCGCATCGCAGAGCCGTTGGCGGTGTTCGTGTTGTTCGCGATCGCCCTCCTCGCGGCGTGGCTGGTCGACTTGGCGACCCGATTGGTTCTCGTTCGTTGGGTGAAGCGCTTTGCTTCGCGATCGAGGGCGCAGTGGGACAACGCCATGGTCGCCGCGCGCGTGCCCGACCGGCTTGGCCACATCGCGCCGATCCTCGTCATTTACGCTGCCGTCCCCTTCGTGTTTCCGAAGCAGGACTTGATCGCGTCGATCATCCAGCGACTCGCGATGGTCCTCATCATCCTAATCGTCGCGAGCGCAATCAGCGGAGCTCTCAATGCCGCTGTGATTGTCTACCGCACGCATGAGGATTCGCGACGTGCGCCGATCAAGACCTACGTTCAAGTCGCGCAGATCGTCCTAGCGGTCGTCACCGTCGTATTGGTAGTCGCCCGTCTCATCGACCGTTCCCCTTGGGCACTCCTCAGTGGCCTGGGAGCCCTCACCGCGGTGATCATGCTGGTGTTCAAGGACAGTATCCTCGGTTTCGTCGCCAGCGTTCAGCTCTCGACGAACGACATGGTCCGACGTGGCGATTGGATCGAGATGCCGAAGTACGGTGCCGACGGCGACGTGCTCGAAGTGACCCTCAACACGGTCAAAGTACAGAACTGGGACAAGACCATCTCGACCATCCCGACCTATCAGCTCATGCAGGACTCGTTCAAGAACTGGCGTGGCATGAGCGAGTCCGGTGGTCGACGCATCAAGCGCGCGCTCTACATCGACATGAATAGCATTCAGTTTTGCGACGAGGCCATGCTGCGTCGATTCGAGAAGATCGAGCTTCTCAAGGGCTATCTACATGAGAAGCGCGCCGAAGTAGCGGAAACCAACCAGTCGAGGGGCGTCGACGACCTGCCCACGAACTACCGTCGACTGACGAATGTGGGCACCTTTCGGGCGTACGTAGTGGCGTATCTCGAGGCCGACCCAAGGATTCACAAAGACATGACGTTCCTGGTGCGCCAGCTGCAACCGTCTGATCGTGGGCTGCCCATCGAGATCTATGTCTTCTCGAATGATCAAGACTGGGCACGGTACGAGGGGATTCAGTCCGACCTATTCGACCATTTCCTCTCGGTGCTTCCAGAGTTCGAACTTCGAGTCTTCCAGCTCCCGACCGGCGCCGACCTCGAGCACTTGGGAGCATCCGGATGAAATCGCGATGCATGCGCCGTAGGGCTCGACTTCCAGCGGTTGTCCCTCGTGTCCGTGGTACAGTCCGAGACATGCGGTGCCTGCTCCTCGGTTGTTTGTCGGTTCTGCTTCTGCTGATGGCTTCGCCAGCATCCGCCGACGACGACGAGAAGTGGCATGGCCAGGCCGCGGGCGCGGGAGACTTCGGGGTGGTGCCTGATGTGAGCGGCTTTGGCTTCGTGCTGTTTCAGGCGACGCGGAAGGACATCGTTCGCGATGCAGACCTCCGTCTCTATTACAACACCGACACGATCGAGGTCGGGCTCGAACGTCTTTCGCTCGGCAAGGACTTCGAGCTCTCCGTCGCGATACGCGGAGAGGCGATCTTCGCGGGCCTTCTCCGCTACTACTACCAGCAGGGGCAGCGCGTCAGCGGCCTCGGGTTCAACGCCAGCTACATCGTCTTGCTGCCCAAGATTCAATGGCATGTTGGCGACGATCACACGCTCGAGGTGCTGACCAACGTGCGACGTTGGTTCTTCGGAAGCGACAACACCGACCCAACGTACGTACTGCCCGGGAATAGTTGGGTGTTCGAACCGCGTATCGGGTACATCTATTGGAACGTCTCTTCGCCTGCGGAAGAGTGGGGCGCGGAGCGCTTGTTTCCGCGCATCGAGGGTGTCGCGGTCGGCGTCACGGTGGGGGTCGACGTCCGCTCCAATACGAACGAATGGGGTCTCCTCGATGGTCGGAACGATCCTTCGAAAGCGATTCTGTCGATCAATCAGTGGCTGCGCGCCGGGTGGCGATTCGGCGACTGGTTTCGGCTCGAGGTGCAGGACACCGCGAACTGGGGCGAGAACCAAGACGACCTCACGCGGCTACGTGTCGGCGGCATGAACCCGTACGTCGTCATCGTTCCGGGCATTCCGTGGTCGGCTATCCTCTCGGAGCGCCTGTTCGTGGCCCAGGTGAGTGGAAACTTTCGCGTCAAGAAAGACAAGCCTCACGAACTCGGGCTCTTGCTCGCAGGAGGCACCGTCAACGACCCCTTTCGTCAGGGTGACCTGAGCGACTTCGGCGGGATCGGGGGCCTAGCGGTCACGACCGATCTGCGCTGGGGCATCTGGCAAGTCTATGGGCGTGCCGGGTACGGCTTTCCGATGGACTGGCTCGTCGACAACCCTTACTTCTCGATTCTCGCGGGTCTCGGCGTCAACGCGTTCTAGGAGACGCTACAACGGCGTGGTGTCCGGCGGCAGATCCGTCGCCCACCGTGTCCGGTACACGGCCGCTTTGTCGTTCGACAGCCTCACATGGTATCCGTGGAGGAAGACGAGAAGTGCCACCCCGCTGACGATCGCGATGTCCCACGGGTACGCGATCAGGGCCCGCCCGCCGCCGAAGTCACCGATGAAAGACACGACCCCGATGCCCAGGAGGTACGGGATCAGCCACGAGGCTTCACGGAGATCGAGGTCGGCGAGACGCGTGCCCTCTTGCCTCATGCGCAGCGCGAAGATCGCGATGCCGACGACGACGATCGCGCCAAGTCGCCACGTGGTCTCCCAGCCGCTCCAGTAGACGATGAGTGTCGCGACCACGAACGCGAACGGAGCCACCACCGGCGCGAGTGGCAGTCGAAACGCACGCCTCGCCTCCGCAAATTGCTCTCGAAGCGTGAGGACTGCGAGGGGTCCCGCGGCGAATGAAAGGGTGATCGCGGCCCCGTTCAGTGCGACTGCTTCCTCGAACGGGATGAAGAAGACGACCAGCGCGCCCAGCGCATAGTTCAGTATGAGACAGCGAAACGGGACGCCGCGCGCGGAAAGAGCTTCGAAGTACACCGGAAAAATGCGGTTTTGACTGAGGGCGTATCCTAGCCGTGCCATCGACCCAGTGGCGACCAACCCGCCGCCGAACGGGCTGATGATCGCGCCCGCGTTGAGGGTGATCGTGATCCAACCGATCCCGAGCGCTGCCGCTACTCCGGCCATCGGACCAAGCTCGTGATCGAAATGAAGGTTGGCCCATCCGTCATCGAGCAGGGATGGGTCGAGCGCCCCAATGAACGCGACCTGAAGCAGTGCGTAGACACCCACGCAGATGATCAGCGACAAGGTGAGCGCCGCCGGGATCGTGCGCCTCGGTCGCTTCACCTCGCCTGCCATGTCGATCGCGTGGCGAAAGCCGATCAACGCGAAAAGAATCCCCCCTGCCGAGACTGCAGAGAAGATTCCCTTCATCCCGTAGGGAGCAAACCCTCCGCCCGCAGTGAAGTTCCCTGGTTCGAAGCGCGCGAAGAGCAATCCGCCCGCGATCAGTACGGGAACAACCAGTTTGACCCAAGTCAGTGCGGCGTTCGCCTTCGAAAACACGGCCGCCCCGAAGGCGTTGATGATCACGAAGATACTGAGCACGCCGATCGCGACGAGGGACCCGCCAAAGCTCAGATCTCCTTGCGTCACATCTCCGTGAAAAAGCCACGGAATATAGCGATCCATGTACTGGAGCATGGCGATCGTCTCGATTGGCGCCGCAGTGTTGTAACCGACCCACGCCGACCAACCGAGCACCGCGCTCGTCACGTCGCCGTGCGTGAAATGCGGGATGCGCGCGATGCCACCCGCCACAGGGAGGATGCCGATCACCTCGGCGAAACACAGCGCGAGCGCAAGCATCGCGATGCCGCCGATTCCCCACGACACGAGTGCGGCTGGCCCCGCCAATCGACTGGTGAGGAGCGGGGCGAAGAGCCATCCCGACCCGATGATCCCGCCGACGGCCACGAACGTGAGGCCGACCAACCCGATCGTGCGATTCAACGACGGTGTGTCTGAACCGGAAGAACCGCCTGCTGAGGGTCCCGGCGGCTGGCCCGACTCCGTCACGTCGCCGAGTCTATCAGAGTGTGCTGGTGGACCCTACCGTCTTTCACCGGCTCGCGGCGCTCTAGTCTAGTCGGGGCAATCGAGAGTGTTCGGTCCCGCGCAGGCGTTGAGCGCGGTCAGACAGTCACCGTAGTCCGCGCACGGTGGTCCTCCGGCACCTATGCAGGCCGCATCTTCGCAAATGTTGGTCTCGTTGGCAGCGCAGAGGGTATTGCATTCCACTGACGCACACCAAGCGAGCTCTCCGTAGCAGGTGCCGCAGTTCCCTGAGAGCTGATTCGCGGGCGTCGCGTTCGCTCGCACGCAAGAATCGACGCACGCGATGAAGGCATCTCGTTGACCCGTCTCACCGGAGCAGTCGGTTGTCGCGCAAACCGCTGCCTGATATCGAAGATTCGGCGCGGTCCTTTGGCGAACCTCCAAGTCAACGGGGTCCTCGCATCTGTCTCCGACAAGCCCGCCGGCACCTCCCGCACCTCCGCCCATTCCACCCATCCCGGACGTTCCGCCCATGCCTGCGCGCCCGCCCACGCCGC
>JBATTM010000500.1:0-3944 GCA_049670545.1 Polyangiales bacterium | reverse complement strand
GGGCCGTTGTTTCTTCCTGCTTGCGAACTTCCCGGAACGCCTGCGGCGGGCGGTGGGTCCCGCCCCACCACGATGTCCTAGAGCGGGCGACCGGGCTCGAACCGGCGACATTCAGTTTGGAAAACTGAGGCTCTACCAACTGAGCTACACCCGCGTTGCTTCGTCTGTTCGTTCGTTCTCCGCTATGGGTGGAGGGTGGTGGGTTCGAACCACCGTAGGCATAAGCCGGCAGATTTACAGTCTGCTCCCTTTGACCGCTCGGGCAACCCTCCAGAGTCCTTCGGTTTTCAGTAGAGCTGGCGATGAGACTTGAACTCATAACCGCCGGTTTACAAAACCGGTGCTCTACCAGTTGAGCTACGCCAGCATGACGCCCGAAGTCGCCATGTCCCGCTCTAGCATGGAGCCCCCCGGAGGAGACCGCCCGCCTTCACGGGGCGGCTGTACTACGTGCCGACCCCGGCCAAGTCAAGGGAATCAGGGGGTCAGAGGCCTGAGGACGGCGGCTCGCACGCCTTCCGCCCTTCTCTGGGGTCGACGAACTCGATGCTGCCCACACAATTGGACTCCACGTCGGCGGGCCGATTGCGGTTGCATTCGGGTTTGTCGTCGCAGACGCGGAAGCAGTAGTTGTCACCGCCTAGCGTCACGCAGCCGGATCCCGCGGGGCAGTCGGCATCACCTTCGCAGCCCTCGAGCCCGCAATACCCACCCGCAAACTGTGTCAGGCAGGTGAGCTCGATCCCGTCGACGGCCTCGCACTCTCCGTTCGCCGTACACGCGGCCCCGACCCCAACCCGGTCCGCCTCGGTCCCGTCGTCACCGCACCCCACAAGCAAGACGATCATCAACCCCGGCACCACCCATCTTGAAATGATCATTCCACCATGTTCCTCGGAACGTGACCTCAGATCGAGTTTTCTCCAGATCAACCCGACTTCCCGCCTCGATCGCGACTCGGCTGCGCTTCGCTTCGGTCCGCGATCGGGGACAAACGGGCACGCGTGCGGGCCAGGTCGCGGTGGATGCGATCAGTCCATTCGGATGGGACCCCTGTGCGCTCCACCATGGCAAGGGTCAGCTCCCAGTAACGGATGGCGTGACGCAACAAGGGCCGCGCGAGCTCGGCGAGCCGCAATCGGTAGTGTTGGCGGAAAACGGTGAGCTCGGCGTGGGTGGTCGCATAGGCCGGGGGCGCAACCGGGGCGCCCATGATCGCATCCCAAAACGTCTCATACATCGCGCCAATCCGGTATCCGGCGGCAGCCGCCCAATACGAATCTCCGACGCGAATCGCGTCGAAGTATCTCCGCTGGGCCGACAACAGGAGCGCTGCACGTCGCTCGAGTACGGCGTGCTGGGTCTCGACTTTGGCCTCGGGAATCGCAATGGCCTCAGCGCGCAGCCTGTCGACCTCGGCGCGCACATAGGTCACGGAAGCGGCGAAGAACGGGTCCTTCACTGCCTCTCCACTCGCCCGTGTGCGATAAAACCGAAGCGCATCGTCCGCCGCGGCCGTGGCGTCGTCGAGCGCCCCCAACCCGAGCAGGGCCTGCGCTCGTCGCGCCAAGACCTCCATGCGCTCGTCGCTGCTCAGCCCCGTGTGTCCTTCGAGCAGCTCTGTGACCGCGAGCGCTTCTTGGAATCTCCCAGTCTCATTGTAGAGGAAGGCAAGCTGAAATCGGGCATGCCGCGTATCGGCGGAACCCGGCCTCGATACGAGGATCCGCTCGTACCGCAGCGCGGACTCCTCCCACCGCTCCGCGCGCTGCAAACAAAGTCCAGCGTTGTAGAGCGACGCCGACACGTACCGGCTCTCGGGATACCGAAGAACCACAGTGTCGAACGCGTCCACCGCGCCCGCACAATCGCCCGACTTCATCTGCGCGAGGGCACCACGAAACTCATCGCGCACCCCCTCATCCCGTCGAGTCGCCGCGGCGTCTGCGGTGCGCGAAGCGGTGTGGCGGGCGCCACAGCCTGAAGCCAGCCAAAGACACACCAGTCCTAGAAACACAGCTCGCATCGCGAAGCGTCATCATACCAGGCTTCGAAACGCCCGCCTCTCAAGCCGCGTCGTGCGCGCCGAGCGGTCGCGCCGTCATCATCAGCTCGCGCACACGGACCCAGCGCCGAAGTGCGCGCCAGTGTGCGTTGGCCATGCACAGGAACCGTACCGCGGTGTCGTTGAAGAGGAGCCCATGCTCGTCCTGAATCACTTCAGCCTCGATCCATAGTGGGTCGGGTTCGCCCGGCAGCGATAGCTGCAGCTGGAGGCGGTCGGTCCGGCGATTGCCAAGGATGGCGAGCGAGTCGAGGTGCAGGCCGTGCTCGCTGATGCTGGTCACGAAGGCAGGAAGCACTTCTTCGTCTGCCGCCAGCTCCACGTAGAGCGCCACCGGAACGAAGGATTCACGGTGAGCACTAATCAACATGGTAGCCTCGAAGCTACGGGGAGCGCTGTCGGGGGGCAAGAAAGTCACCGGTAGCGGAACGGATCCGCCGCAGAGGCCCCCTTGCGGCCAATGCGGAGTCGTTTGACCGGACGGACCCGGTTGTGGTACCGAAATTGAATGGCGGTTCATTCAGCAGTCAAGCGCAAAGGAGCCGCGCAGGACAAGCGCGCTCGCATCTTGAGCGCTGCGATCAAGGTTTTCGCGAAGAACGGCTTCTACGCGACCCGTGTCAGCGAGATCGCCAAGGCCGCCGGCGTCGCGGACGGCACGATCTATCTCTACTTCAAGAACAAAGACGACGTGCTCATCTCGATCTTCGAGGATGGGATTCGTCAGCTGATCACGGTCCTTCGTGATGTCGCCACTTCCGACGACACGGTGGAGCAGCGGATCAAGCGGATCATCGAGTTGCAACTCGGTCTGCTCGAAGATCAGCGCGACCTTGCGGAGGTCATGACGGTAAACCTTCGGCAGTCGTCGAAGCTCCTGAAACAGTACGGCGCTCCCTTGTTCAAGGAGTACCTCGACGTCATCGCGGGCATCGTCGAAGAGGGCCAACAGCAAGGTGTGTTTCGCAAAGGGATCAACAGCCGTATCGTGGCCCGCGCCCTCTTTGGTGCCTTGGATGCGATTCTGCTGACCTGGGCCCTCGGAGAGGCGGACCCTGCGGCACTTCGCCGCTCGGCTCGCCATTGCGCCGCCCTGTTCCTCGACGGCCTGCGGGTGCCAGCGTAGCCGACTACGGCGCGACTCGGATCCCTGCAGCACCTTCGGCGGGACAGGCTCCGTCGAAGGCGACGCGGACGCCCGCTTGTGCCGCGAAGCATGCGTTGTCGTACTCGTTGCCGTTGCATCCGCAGACCGTCGGACCTTCGCTTGGGCACTCGACCGGCTCAGGCGCGCAACTCCCGGGGCCCTCACACGTCGCCCCATTGCAATACTCGTCGCCGCCGCAACTTCCATTACTACTGCACGGCTCCCGAGTCCCAGCGGCGGCCGCTTCGCATCCATTGGGATAGATGATGCCATCGCACCCGGTCACCTCAGGCCCTTCGTCAGAACAACCGATCGGTCGCAACGTGCAGTCTCCAGGGCCATCGCAGGTGATCGCATTGCAGAACTCGTCGCTGCTACAGTCGCCGTTGGTGTCGCACGTGCATGCCCCCAACGCGGACGAACGGGACCCTGCCTGCGCGGCGACGCAGGCGTTCTCATAGCTTTGCCCGTCGCAACCGCACACTTCGTCGGGGCCTGACTCGCACGATACGGGGCGAGGTGCGCACCTGCCCATGTTCCCGCAGCTGTCGAGCGATTCGCAAAACTGACTCTCGACGCAGTCGGCATTCGTCCCGCAAAAACACGCTCCCGTTTGCAAGAGCTGGACGCCCGCTTGCTGTGCGAGACACCGGCTGTCGTAGGTTTGCCCGTCGCACCCGCAAACGAGGGAAACGGGCTCTCCCTCACAGTCGACGGGACGCAGCACACATG
>JBATTM010000499.1:0-3464 GCA_049670545.1 Polyangiales bacterium | reverse complement strand
GCGTTTTTTGGTGGGGCTGTTTTTTCGGCGGGTGGAGGTGTCGGGAACTGAGCACGTGCCGACCTCGGGGGGCGGGATCCTGATCGCATGGCATCCGAACGGGCTCGTGGACCCCGCGCTCATCGTGAGCAGCTTTCCACGGCGAGTGGTGTTCGGTGCACGACATGGTTTGTTCAAGTGGCCGATCATTGGGCAGGTCATGAAAGCACTGGGCACGGTGCCCATCTACAGGGCGATCGACCTCAAGGACGCGGACGATGACGCGCGACGAGCGGCGAACCAGAAGAGTCTGGACGCACTCGCGCAAGCCGTTTGCGATGGTGGGTTCGCGGCATTGTTCCCGGAGGGCGTGAGCCACGACGACCCGTTTCTCAACGAGCTCAAGACGGGCGCCGCGCGGCTGTACTATCGAGCCAACCAGTTGAGAGGCCCAGGGGTTCAGCCTCCGGTGATCATTCCCGTTGGCCTTCACTATGACGACAAGACATCGTTCCGCTCCGACGCACTGGTCGAGTTTCACCGCCCGCTCGTACTTCCGAGCGAACTCGATTCACCGATCCCCGAAGGCGACGATGAGTTGCTGCGCGCGCGAGGCAGCGAACTCACGACGCACCTAGAGCCCGTACTTCGCGAAGTCACCCACGCGACCGAAAGTTGGGAGCTCAATCGATTGATGGGTCGAGTCCGCTCGCTCATGAGAGCCGAACGCGCCAAACGAGCCGGCGCGGACCTCAGGGCCCCGGACATGACCGAACGAGCGCTTGGGATGGCGCGGGTCTGGAAAGCGTACCAGGTTCGATCGCTGAGCGATCCGGCAACAGTGCAACGCGTGCTTGGACGGGTCTCCGCATACGACGCCGCACTTCGAGAAGTGAAGCTCGAAGACGACGACCTCGACAAGCCCCCTTCTATCGAGTCGAAATGGCTCCCGGTGATTCTCGCCTTTCAGGCCGCGGTGGTCTTTCTCGTCTTTCCTCCCGTCCTGGTTCTCGGGTCCCTGATCAACGCGGGCCCGTACTTTCTATCGAACGCGGTCGCCAAGGCATCGGCGAAGCAGTACAAAGACACGGCCACGATCAAACTGATTGCAGGGATGATCCTCTTTCCGCTGACGTGGCTGCTCGCAGCACTTCTCGTAGGACTCGGGGTCCTCGAGATTCACGAGTCGTTTTCGGGAATCCCCAGCGCGCCGTGGGCGGCGGGGCTCACGACCTTCCTCATCGGGGCCTTCGGTGGGGCCCTCGCGTTGGTTTACTTGGAGCTCGTCCAGCGAACGTGGAGCTCGATCAAGATTCGCGCACGGCGCAAATGGGGATCGACGATCGTCGAGCGCCTTTCTTCGGAGCGCACCGCGCTCTTCGACTCTCTACTCGAGATGAGCGAAGGCCTCGAGCTTCCGGGGAGAGTCCGGGACGACGGACGAATCAGCGCGACCCCAGGGTTTCAGCTCGACCCCGACGACATGCCCTAGCCGCCCTGCCCCGTCCATGGGATGTCAGCGACACCCGCATTGTGGTTCGCATGGCGCGCAAGCACGAAGAGCAAGTCACTGAGCCGATTCAGGTATCGCGAGACTTCCCCGCGCAAGGGTTCCTCGGCACCGAGCGCGACAAGCGCACGCTCCGCGCGGCGGCACACGCATCGCCCCACATGGAAACGGGAAGCGGCCTCACTTCCACCAGGCAACACGAACGACGTGAGCGGAGGAGGCCCTTCTTCGTATCGATCGATCGCATGCTCGAGGGCCTCGACTTGGGGCTCTTCGATGATCGGCAATCCGCCCTTCTTCTTGCGATCCGAGGTGGACCCGAGCTCCGCACCCACTTCGAAGAGTTCGTTTTGAATCTGCTGAAGAAGCGCGTCGACCTCCCCGTCGGTGACGGCCACACGGGCCCAGCCGATCGTGCTGTTCAGCTCGTCGACTTCTCCGTACGCCGTCACGCGCAGCGAAGCCTTCGACACCCGTGCACCTCCAAAGAGGCCCGTGTCCCCGTCGTCGCCGGTCTTGGTGTAGATCTTCATGGTTCGAACCCTTCACTCGAGAATCGGTCCCCGACCTTCACGCTGCGCCCGGAAATGAAGGCCTGGGCATCGAGTCGTTTGCGGCCACTTTCTTGAATCTCATGAAGCTCGATCGTGCCCTCGGCGCAAGCCACCAGGACTGCCTCGGGATCGAGCGCTACCACCTGACCCGGCACCGCGGACTCTGGGTCCAGCGTCGAGTACTGCGCGCGATGCACTTTGACTCGTCGGCCTTCGAGGGTCGTGTGTGCGCCGGGCCAAGGATTCATCCCGCGAATCTGGTCGTGCACCCGACGCGATGATCGGTTCCAATCGATTCGACCATTCGCCTTGTCGAGCAGTGGCGCCATCGTCGCCCGCGCGTCGTCCTGAGGGACTGGAGTGAGTTCGCCACGCACATACAGGGGCAACTGCTCAGCAAGCAATGCCGCACCGAGTGTCGACAGGCGCGCCGTAAGGCTCGCCGCGTCATCGTTTCGCTCGATCGGAGTCGGGGCGGTCGCCAAGACGGGCCCTGTGTCCATTCCCTCGTCCATCTGCATCAAGGTCACACCGGTCTCGGAGTCGCCGTGGACGATAGCCCATTGAATCGGTGCGGCGCCTCGCCACCGTGGGAGGAGGGACGCATGGACGTTCACACAACCATGTCGTGGTGCGTCGAGAACTTCGCGCGGGAGAATCCTACCGTAGGCGACGACCACGCCCACATCGGCGTCGAGATCGCGCAGGCGCGCCGCGAATTCGGCTGTCCGAACTTTCGTGGGCTGCCAGATGTCGAGGCCGAGCGCGAGGGCGCGTTGTTTGACGGCTGGGGGCCGCACGGCGAGACCACGACCTGCGGGTCGGTCGGGCTGCGAAATGACGGCGGCAACCTCACTGATTCCGTGAAGCACGTCAAGACAGGGGACGGCGAACTCGGGGCTGCCGAAGAAGACGGAACGCACGCGTCGCTCACTGCGCGGCGTCAGCCGCAGATGTGCGTTTGGTCATGGCACGATGGACGAGGCGGCGGCGAAGCACGCTCAGGCGGTCAATCATGAGCTTACCTTCGAGATGGTCGTTTTCGTGCTGAATCGCGATCGCCAGGAGCCCGTCGGCTTCGAGCTCGAACGGGTTTCCATCGCGGTCGAGGGCGCGAACGGTAACTCGCTCGGCTCGGTCTACGTCTTCACGCACCCCGGGGAACGAGAGGCAGCCTTCGTTGAAGCTCGTCTCACCATCCGCTTCGATGATCTCGGGGTTGACGAACACGCGCAGATCGCTCGGTTCATCGTCCTCGGTGGCGACGTCGATGATGAACAGTCGCTTCGACACCCCTATTTGCGGCGCGGCAAGACCGACACCTGGAGCCGCGTACATCGTCTCCGCCATGTCGTCGATGAGCGTGTGCAGCTCGTCGTCGAACTCCGTGACCTCGAGGCCGGGGTTGCGGAGTCGCTTGT
>JBATTM010000498.1:0-5083 GCA_049670545.1 Polyangiales bacterium | reverse complement strand
TCGAGAAGATGCGCGAAGTGGCTGAGTCGTATCTCGGCGAAGACGTGACGGAAGCGATCGTCACCGTCCCCGCATACTTCAACGACGCGCAACGGTCGGCCACGATTGCGGCCGGCAAGATCGCGGGTCTCGAGGTTCGCCGCATCATCAACGAACCCACGGCGGCAGCCCTGGCCTACGGCTTCGACGAGAAAGAAGGAAAGCGGGTTGCCGTGTACGATCTCGGCGGCGGCACCTTTGATATTTCGATTCTCGAGATCGACAACGGCGTGTTCAGCGTGAAGTCGACCGCGGGCGACACGCATCTCGGTGGAGAGGACATCGACAATGAGCTCGTCGAGGAGCTCTTGCGCCGCTTCCAAGAAGCAAGCGGCATCGACCTCCGCGGCGACCGCGTCGCCCTGCAACGCCTCAAGGAACAAGCGGAGAAAGCCAAACACGAGCTTTCCTCGTCGCTCGAAACCGAGATCAACCTCCCCTTCATCGCGTCTGACGAAACCGGCCCGAAGCACCTCGAGACCAGCCTCAAGCGCAGCGAGCTCGAGATCTTGGTGTCGGAGATCATCGACCGGACCCTCGGGCCATGCGAGCAGGCAGTTCGTGATGCGGGCATCAAGATCGAAGAGATCGACGAGGTGCTCCTGGTCGGCGGCCAGACCCGAATGCCAATGGTGCAATCGAAAGTGTCCGAGTTTTTCGGGCGACAGCCACACAAGGGCGTCAACCCCGACGAAGTCGTGGCAGCGGGCGCCGCGCTCCAAGGCGCGGCCCTCTCCGGCGACGTCGAAGAAGTGCTCCTCCTCGACGTCACGCCACTCAGCCTCGGCGTCGAAACCGGGGGCGGTGTGTTCCACAAGCTCATCTTGCGCAACACCACGGTACCGACGCGCGCCCGGGAGATCTTCACGACCAGCATCGATGCCCAAAGCTTCGTCCCGATTCACGTGCTTCAGGGCGAACGTGAAATGGCTGAGGACAACAAGTCGCTTGCGAAGTTCGAGCTCGCGCCGATTCTTCCCGCACCGCGAGGCGTCCCCGAGATTGAGGTCACCTTCGACATCGATGCCGACGGCGTCGTCAACGTGCATGCGAAGGACCTCGGCACGGGACGCGAGCAAAACATTCGGGTGGTCGCGTCGAGCGGGCTGACTGAAGAAGACATCGGTCGGATCATCGGCGAGGCCGAAGCCTACAAGACCACCGATGAAAAGCGCCGTGAGCTCGCCGAACTGCGGAACGCAGCCGAGGCGCTGCTCTACACGAGCGAACGGGCCGTGGCGGAGTGCCGAGAATTGGTCGCCGAGGACGTCGTGGCGCAGGTCGAGGCGGACATCGAGAGCCTGCACCAGTGCGTCGAGAACGGAGACTCGATTGCGATCAAAGACGCGCTCGAGACCCTCGAACTGAGCGCCTACAAGATCGCGGAAGCAATGTACGGTAGTGTCGAACTCGATGCCCCTGCCGAAGGCGAAGCCCAGTCTGACTCCTGAGCCGGCTCGCGCGACCGATGCCCAGTGGCTGGCCCGCATGCGCTGGGGCGCGATCGCGATCGAAGCGATCTCGGTCGTCGTCGCGGAACGCGTTCTCGGACTCGAACTTCCGATGGGGCCGATCTGGGTCATCGTCGCAATCGGGGTGGCGTCGAACCTATGGTTGACGTTCCGATCCACCGAGACCCTCGGGGCCTTTCTCGTCCTAGACGTCGCACTCCTATCGGCGCTCCTCTATGTCTCTGGTGGGCCGACGAATCCGTTCAGCGTGGTCTATGTCGTCTACATCGCGATGTCGGCGGTGATGCTTCCGGCCCGATGGACATGGGCGATCGCCGCTCTTTCGATGCTCTCTTTCGCAGGGCTTTTCTCGCAGATGCCTTCGGGCAGCGCGGCGATGATGCATCACGGGGATGACGGGGATTTCCAAGCGCACCTCTACGGGATGTTCGTCGCGTTCGCGCTCTCTGCGCTCCTCATCGCCTACTTCGTCAGCCGCCTCTCCGATGCACTTCGTGAGCGGGAACGGGCACTCGCCGAAGCGCAAGAGCGAACGTTCCGGTGGGGAAGGCTCGCTTCGATCGCGACGCTCGCCGCGGGGGCGGCGCATGAACTCGGCACGCCCCTCGGTACGATCGCGGTGGCCGCCACGGAGCTTCGCCGACGCGCGGGGGAGCTCAAAGGTGGCGACATCATCGTCGAGGACGCGGTCCTCATCCACGAAGAGCTCGAACGATGCCGCGCGGTGCTCGACCGCATGGCCCTTGCAGGTGGCGAACACGTCGGCGAGGCCTCCGCGTCACTCGACGTCGACGGATTGGTCGACGAGGTGCGCGACAGACTGCGACCCGACCAGGCCGAGCGCTGGGAGACCCGCATCCAGACGGGGCAGCTGACCGCACCACGGGAGGCAATCCTGCAGTTGATCGAGAACATTGCGCGCAATGGGTTCGACGCGTGCGAGCGGGGTCGGGTATCCCTCGATGTCGAGCGGAGAGCGGCGGAGGTCGAACTTCGGTTCGGCGACGAGGGGTGCGGCATGTCGCCCGAGGTTCAGGCGAAGGCCATCGACCCCTTCTTCACGACCAAGGGGTCGGGCGATCGAATGGGCCTCGGTCTGTTTCTCGCCCACACGTTGGTCGATTCGCTCGGAGGTCGGCTTGCGATCGACTCGACGGTCGGCCACGGAACGACGATTCGCGTCTTCTTGCCACAACCGACATGACCGAAACCGAAGACACGGCTGAGCTCCCGTCCATCCTCTTGGTGGACGACGACGAGCGCCTCCGGACACGAATGGCGCGGGCCTTCGAGGAGCGCGGCTACGAAGTACGGGAGGCCGACGGATACGACGCGGCCGTTGCACATGCGCGCGACGAAAGCCCGGAGCTCGCCAGCGTCGACTTGCGGATGCCTGGGAAGTCGGGCCTCGAGTTGGTCCAGGAGCTGCATCGAATCGATCCCGCCACGCGAATCGTCGTGTTGACCGGCTACGGAAGCATCGCAACGGCGCTCGAGGCGGTGCGGCTCGGGGCGACGCACTATCTCACCAAGCCCGCAGACATCGACGCCCTGATCGCGGCATTCGATCGCCAGGCCGAACCTGACGGAAACCTGGAAGAGGTTCCCAACCAAACCCCATCCTTGGCGCGAGTGGAATGGGAACACATTCAACGCGTGCTGACGGACTGCGGCGGCAACATCACCAAGGCATCGGAAAGATTGGGGATTCACAGGCGCAGCCTTCAGCGAAAGCTGAGCAAGTACCCCACGCGGCGCTGAGCCTCTGCGACGATTTGCCACGTACAGTGTTGGGCACATCGGATCTAGCTTCAGTCCGTGATGAGATGGGCATGGATCGTCGTCCTTTGCGGACTCGCGTCGGGCGCGTCTGAGGCGGCGGCGTGCGGGACATGTGGCGTCGGCGACCCGACGCTCACGATCACGGGGTTCGAACAGCCGAAGAAACATCGGTTTCGATCCTCGGCCACGATCCGCCATCGGAACGACCGGATCGGGGACGCGCGCGTCGATGAGCTCCAGCTGGCCGAGCAACGACTCGAGTTGGCAGGGGCCTACTCGCCCACGAACCGCTTGACGATCTCGGCCATGATGCCCGTGGTCCATCGCTTCGTCACTGCGGTGAACCTGGCCGAGGCCGACATCTGGGCGCCCGGGGATTTCGAGCTCCGGATGCGCGGTGTGATCTATCGCGATCGCGCGTTCGCGCCGCGTCACCTGGTCAGCTTGATCGGCGGGCTCGAGTTTCCGACCAGCTCGATCGAAGTCGACGCCGACGGGGTCCCACTGCCCCTCGAGTTTCAATCGGGCACTGGGTCGTGGGACCCGATCGCAGGCGTGTCGTACGCGCTCTTCTCCGACCCCTGGTCCCTCTACGTGTCATCGGTCAGCACCTTTCCAACGACGGGCACGGCGGACACGCGAGCCGGGATCAGCACCCGCCAGACCGCGATGATGCAGATCCAACCGTGGACCTTTCTCGCCTTTCAAGCAGGCGCGGAGTTTCGGTGGGACGGCCCGGGGTACATCCAAGGCGTTCGTGATCCGAACACCGGCGGGCACATCACGTACGGGACGCTCGGCATCGTCGGGATGCCGCATGACAGCGTGCTCCTGCATCTCACCGCCGCCATCCCGATCGTCCAACGACTGGACGGGGACCACGAGGAAAGCGTCGCGGTGATCGGAGGCTTGATCTATGAGATCTAACGCGACGAGATTCGCCTGCATGGCCCTCGTTCTGCTCACGGCCTGCACGAGGACGACCGACGGCATCGAGGTCGACATCGCGTACCAAACCCCCCCGACGCCCCAGGCCGTCCGCACCGACATGGAATACAAGGTCTGGCTCGACAGGGCGCTCCTGGTCCTCGGGCCCGTCGAGCTGGTCGAGTGCGACAATTTTGCCCGGACGGTCTGGGGACTTTTCACAGCGGGGCGTGCCCGGGCGCATGCGCCGGAGACTCCGACCAGCCTCGGGGTTCCGTTTGTGTTGGATCTTCTCGAGGAAGGTGGATTCGGCTATGTGGTCGGGACGATTCGCCCACCGCCTGGGAGGTACTGCGGGATTCGGGTCATCGGGGCCCCCGCAGATGGGGACGCGGCGAACCTCAAGGGCAACCTGGAGATGCTCGAAAGCAGCGTATTTCTATCCGGGGAGATTGAGCCACCCGACGGGGCCGAACGGACTCCCTTCTTCGTGCAGGTCCAGGATCCATTGGTGCGGGAGCTCAGATTCGAGGAGCCGCTGGTGTTCGACAGCCCGCGAAGTGTGAGTGTTTCCGTGCGCATCGACCACATTCGGTGGTTCGATGGCATTGATTTTGCACAGCTTGGAATAGCGGCGGTGCAAGAACGATTGACCGAGAACATTGTGTCTTCGATGACGGCAGACCGCGTCGAGGGTCCTTAGGAGGATGACCATGAGAACAGGATTGATCTTGATCGCGGCGCTCGCAGTGGGCGCCCTCGGCTGTGGTGATGACAGTGGCACGGGCGGCACAGCAGGAACGGGCGGCACCGCAGGAGCGGGCGGCACTGCAGGAACGGGCGGCGGCACCGGGGGCGTAGGC
>JBATTM010000497.1:0-2088 GCA_049670545.1 Polyangiales bacterium | reverse complement strand
GCTCAGGTCGGTGTCTGGGTCCTCGCGCCTCGCCCGGACGTGCATGCGGGTGCTCGGTCCGCCGCGCTGTGCTTCAACTTCTGCGGCCAGGGCGCGGCGCGCAGCCGGGGCGGGGTCGATCTCCGCGAGGGCCTCAGTGAGAGCGGTCGCTGAGGGGGTGCGGTCGTCGACGTCGATCGTGAGCAGACGCTCGATGCACGCACGCAAGGCCGGCGGCGCGTCTTCGGCGATGTCCTCGAGATCGACGCGCCTTCCCTCGACGATGCGCTGCATCGTCACGACGTCATGCGCACCATCGAACGGCCGAGTCCCCGACAGGGCCTGAAACAGCACCACGCCAAGCGAGAAAAGGTCGGATCGAGGGTCTGCGGGTTCTCCCCGGATCTGTTCGGGCGCCATGTAGGGCACTTTCCCTCGCACACTCTGGCTTGCGTTGGCTGTAGCGGACTCGATCGCCTTCGCGATGCCAAAGTCGGCGAGCTTTGCCTCGCCGGTCCTGCTGATCAGGACATTCGAGGGAGACACATCCCTGTGAATGATGCATTCGTGCGCGTGCTCGAGCGCGTACGCGATGTCCAAGCCGATCCACACGACCATGTCCGCAGGGAGCTTTCCGGCGGGCCGTGACTTCAGAAACGATCGCAAGTCGACCCCGTCGACCAACTCGAGCGCCATATAGCTGACCCCATCGACTTCTCCGAAGTCCGTGACTCCAACGACATTGCTATGCCGCAGGTTCGCCGCGAGCTGTGCTTCGCGACGAAATCGCTCGACGAAGTCAGCGTCTTGGCCGTACGCGGGCAGCACTCGTTTCAGGCACACCCGCTGCTCGAATCCGGCGTTGCCAACGCGAACCGCCTCGAACGTTTCCGCCATCCCCCCGACGCCGAGCCTTCGCACGAGACGATAAGGTCCAAACTCTCTGGGCTCTGGCGGCATCGGCGATCAGCGTACCACTTGGGTTGCTCGCATCGCCCGAAAAGCACTGGCGCCCGCCGTGGGCTCGATGCACCCTCCACCGCCGCACGTCATGGCGCAGCCCGATCCACCGTTAGGCATCGACCGCACGATCTTTCGACGCCTCTTCGATCTGGCCATGCCGATCGTCGGCCTCAACGTGCTCAGCGTCATCACGCTTGCCGTGGATACCGCCATGTGCGGCCGCCTGGTCGATGCGGACGATGCGCTTACGGCGCTTGGGTTCGCAAGCCAGCTGATCTTCCTTCTCATGGTTGCCATGCTCGGCCTAACGGTCGGGACCGTTGCGTTCGTCGCGCGGGCGCACGGCGCGGGCGAGCCGGCACGGATCAATCACGTGCTTCATCAAAGCGTGCTTCTCACCTACCTGGTGTCGGTGATCGTGGCCACCCTCGGCAACCTCGGCGCCGCGGAGGCGATGGGCTGGCTTGGCGCCGAGGCTCGCGTCCAAGAGCTCGGCGTCTCGTATCTACGTCCCCTCTTCACGTTCACCGTCTTCTATTACCTCAACATGCTCTTTGCCGCCGCGCTGCGGGCAGTGGGCAACACAATGCTCCCCTTCATGGTTTCGATCGTCAGCAATTTGCTCAACGTGATCCTGAACTACGGGCTGATCCTCGGCAAGTTCGGGTTGCCGATGCTCGGCGTGGAAGGGGCCGCGTGGGGCACGGTCGTTGCGCAGGCGGTTGCGGTCGCCATGATGGTGCTGATTCTTCGGCGCGATGTCGTCCCCGGGATGCGCGTTCTTCTCCGGCCTGCGCGGATCGATCGACCCCTCGCAAGGGACCTGTTCCGCGTAGGCGCTCCCGCCGCACTCGACATGGTGATCCTGAACATCGCGTTTCTCTCGATCGTCGGCATGCTTGCACGCGTCGCACAAGTAGCGGTTGCCGCGCACGGCATCGGCCTTCGCATACAGTCGCTCGCGTTCGTGCCAGGGCTCGGGGTGTCGCAAGCCACGGGTGCGATGGTTGGGAACGCGCTGGGCGCGAACGACGTCCCGCAGGCACGTGAGGTCGTCCGCGCAGGCGTGATTCTGTCGACCGTCATCATGACAGTGATCGGGCTCGCGATCATCGTTGGCGCGGAGCCGATCATTGGAGTGTTCGA
>JBATTM010000496.1:0-8712 GCA_049670545.1 Polyangiales bacterium | reverse complement strand
GGTCGCCTATGCTCTGCTTTCGGAAGGAAGACCATGGTGGGCGCAGTTGGATTTGAACCAACGACTTGTTCCGTGTGAAGAAACCACTCTACCCCTGAGTTATGCGCCCTAGGAGCGGCGGAAACTGGCATAGGTCCTGCGCGACCGCAACCCCGCAAGACGCGATGATCGCAAGACCGCCAGCTACTTCGAGGAGTCACCCAGCTTGGCTTTGAGGAGGTCGCCGAAGGTTCCGAGCCCCTGCTTGGCCGATTCCTTTCGGTAGTCACGGACCGCCCTGCGCTCGTCGTCGAGGAGCCGCGCGCGAACTGAGCACCGCAGCGTGCCGTCGCGCTCCGTGCCGATGACTTTCACTTCGATGATGTCTCCCTGTGCGGGGCCCTTGCGGCGCTCACCCTGGACATCCTGAAGCTCCCGGTTGGGGATGAATCCGCGACCTCGCTTGCCGAGGACACCGTCGACTTGCACCTGCGCACCGTTGTGTTCGACGCGCTTGACGATCACGGGCACATGCGACCCGGGCTTGAGCGAACGAGGCGTCTTGCCGACCTCGATCTCGCCGGCTGCGAGCGCTTTGGCATCGGCTTCCGAGAGCTTCGAGAGCGAGATCCGACGTTGCTCTCGGTCGACGCGCTCGATCACCACGTCGATCTCAGCCCCCTCGTCGAGCGCCTGCTTGGCGTGCGTGAGCTCTTTGCTACCGCCGAGCTCCGAAATGTGGAGAAGCCCCTCGATGTTCTCGGCGATCTGGACGAACGCGCCGAAGTCTGTGGTCCGCACGACCGTGCCCTTGACGGGCGCCCCGACACGCAGCGCATCCTCAGCAACGTCCCAAGGGTCAGGCTGACAAGCACGCATCGAAAGAGAGACACGACCGAAGCGGTCTTTGCGCGTCGCTTGTTGGACTTTGATCACTTGGACGTCGACTTCGTCGCCGACGTTCGCAACGTCGGTTGGACGCACACCGCGACTCCAAGAGACTTCGCTCATGTGCACGAGGCCGTCGAGGCCATCACCCAAATCGACGAGCACGCCATAGTCACGAATCTCGGCGACTTTGCCGTGAAGTTTCTCGCCGACCTTGAGCTCCGCCATGCGCTCGCGCGCGTGTTTTCTGGCCTCGCGTTCGAGGATGCTCCGGCGGCTGACGATGATGCTCTTCTTGCCGCCCTTGTCTTGGGGCAGGGAGAACTCACACCGCTGTCCGACGAACTGGTTTGGGTCCTCGATCGGAGTGAGGGACATGGCGCTCGCAGGGCAGAACGCACGGGTGCCGCCTACCAAGACGTCGAAGCCACCGCGGTTGAATCCGTAGACCAGGCCCTGAACGCGTTGGTGTTTCTCGCGAGCAGCGCGAAGCGCCTTGCGCACCGCACTCTTGTCGATGTCGCGGTTGACGATCACCACGTGCCCGCTCTCGGCGACTCCACCAATTCGGCCGCGGAAAATCGCCCCGAGTTCGGGCGGCGGCAGCGCAGGCTGTGGGTCGAGGAGGGTCAGGTCGGCGTCGGAGAGGTCTTCGGGCGGAGGTGCGGTGGGCCGTTCGGGCGACTCCGCAGGGGCATCCTCGGCGCTGATCGGTGCGTCAGGAGATCCTTGAGGCTCTGGCTCGTCGCCGGCTGCCGGGACAGGCTGCTCGGGTGGGACGGTTGGGTCGTAGGGCGTCGCACCGACCACGGTGTCCGCTTCGACGTACGCTTGCGCGCCAACCACCGTGTCGGCCTCTCCGAGATCCGGGTACGGAAGATCGGAAGTCTGCGTCGGCGAGAACTCCCAAGTCTCGGCGTCGGGCGTGCCCGCTTGTTCCACGGCCTTCGCCATCTCGGGCGTTGGCGCATCCACGACAGGCGTCGGGACCGGCTCCGGGGCAGGCGCGGTCGGCACCGGCTCAGGCGCCTCGGGCGGAACGGTTTCGGAAGCGCTCGGTTCTTCGGGCGCGGCCTGTGGCACCGGGTCGGGGACCTGCGAGATCATCGGGATCTCGCGTGGCTCGTCTCCGTCGGCGATCGCACTCGCCTTTCCGAACAGATCGACGACGATGGCGCCGCGCTCGACGCGCTCGACGCGGCCGGCAACTACCTCACCGGGGGAAAACGCATGCTTGCGGCGGGCGCCTCCTGAGAACAGGTGAAGGAACGGAGCGTGGTGATGCCCGGGCTTCGAATCGGGTGCTTCGCTGGCACCCGCCTGTGCGCCCTTCTTCTTCCGGCGTCGGCGTCGCTTCTTCTTCCCGCCATCCGGCCCGGCCGGGATGCTCCCAGAGGAACTCTCGGTCGTGGCGTCTGCGCTCGCCCCGTCGGGTGCGGGCTCGCTTTCGGCGCCTGCGAGTGGCCCCGGTGCCACGCTCGGCTCTTGAGGGCTCACATCAGCCGCCGCGGCCGGAACTTCAGGCTCGGTAGGCACGGACTCGACAGCGGGCGCAACGGGTGGAGCGCCGCCTGGCGATTCCACTTGCGGGGCCTCCTCGGGTGAGGTCTCACTTGTTTTGGAATCGGGTTCAGTCATGCGCTTTACCTCGCGCGCGAAAGACGCTCAACGCCGCGGCGGAACGTCCGGGTTAGTAGGGTCTCGTAGCGTAGGCAGTCCGGGATTTTCAGTCAAGGCACCGAAGTGTTGCCGCCGGGGCGCGGTGCCCCTACCCTCGGATCTGGGGCATGTCCGACGAAGGCTCAGAGCGGAGGGGGACCGGCCGGGCTCGGCTGGAATTGCCGGTCGAGTACGAGCGGCTCAATGCCTTTTTGTCAGACTACACACACAATCTCAGCCGCGGCGGGACGTTCATCCGGACCGAGCAGCCACTAGAGGTTGGCACCCAGCTCGCGTTTCGAATCAAGGCGCCGGAGCTTGGTGAGCTTGTCTTGCAGGGCGTCGTGCGCTGGGTGGTCACCTTGGAAGACGCGGACGACGAGCGACCCGCCGGGATGGGGATCGCCTTTCTTCACGATTCGGCCGCCGAGCAGTACGAGGTGGAGCTCCGACTCGATCGCGTGATGGTGCAAGCCCTGGGCCCTGAGGTCTACGAAAAGCTGATGAAGCGCCCTGCCCCGAGCGATTTCTGAGGACTCGAGTGCGCCCGCCGATCGAGATTCTTCGAGGAGACCTGACCCGCCAGACAGCGGATGCGATCGTGAACGCCGCCAACGAGCAGATGCTTGGCGGTGGCGGGGTCGACGGCGCGATCCACCGCGCCGCAGGGCCCGAGCTTCTGGAAGCCTGTCGGGCGGTCCCGGAGGTTCGCTCGGGCGTGCGCTGCCCGACCGGCGAAGCACGCATCACGCCAGGGTTCTCGCTTCGAGCCAGGCACGTGATCCACACCGTGGGCCCTGTATACCGCGGCCGCCCTGAGGAGCCCGCACTGCTTGCGTCGGCATTTCGATCGAGCCTCGAACTCGCCGTCGCACACGAGCTCGAGTCGATCGCATTTCCGGCGATCTCCTGTGGCGTGTACGGATACCCCGCCGGCGCCGCAGCCCGGATTGCTGCCAACGTGGTGCGAGAGCGCAACTGGGAGCTCGAAGAGATTCGATTCGTACTGTTCTCGGACGCGCTGCTCACCGCCTGGCGCGCCGGGTGCGCCTGAACTCAGAAGTTGACGACGGAGAGCTTCTGCTTCTCCTTGTCGTCTGCGACCGGCCAGCTGTTCTCCAGCTTGAGAACACCTCGTGGGCACATGTGCGCGCACATACCGCATCCCACACAGGAGGCACGCGTGAAGCTCTCATTGCTCTGCGCATAGGACCGAACGTCGATTCCCATCTCGCAGTACGAACTGCAGTTGCCGCATGAGATGCACATGTCGGGCTTCACGCGAATGCGATAGCGCCCCACCTTCTGCACCCATCCAAGCACAGCCGCCATCGGACAGAAGTTGCGACACCACGCCCGTGGGCCGAGAAGTGGATAGAGCCCGGTGCCGATGACTCCTGCGAGGACCGCACCGACGGCGAACCCATAGAAGCTCTTCACCGACCAATCACGCCAGTCGTTCCCCGCTACGAAGCGGTGGAACGTCGGGTGATCTGCACCGATCAACCAATCGAGCCCGATCAGGAGCGTCGTCGCGATCGCAACGAAGAGCACGATGTGAATACTCCATTGCTCGAAGCGCCACGACTTCGTCGACTTGCTGGTGAGGTGACGCCACGGGTCGCCGAACGTGTTCGCGAGGCCTCCGCATCCGCAGATCCAGGAGCAGTACCAGCGCTTGCCATAGAGAACCGCGAGGATCGGAGCGGCCAACAGCGACCCGACGATCGTGTAGAGCGCGAAGTATAACGGCAGGTCGGCGAGAGTCTGCGGGTAGAGATAGTCGTACTTCAGCGGCCAGAAGTAAGAGAAATACATCTCCTTGCCACCAAAGAGCGGCATGATGAACGGCAGCGAAAACCCGAGCGTGATCTGGATCACGACGTTCACGCTGATTCGAATGCGATTGTAGCGGCTGTTGCCGTGGCGCCGCAGGTAGTAGATGGCGCCACCGGCGATCGCGACCGAGTACAAGAACCCGTAGAGGTACCAACGATTGCGAAGCCCGAGCTGTTCGGACACCGACGTCAGGGGTGCCACACCGATCAGCTCCTGCACTTTGTGTTCCCAGTAGAGCACGATGTAGAACGCGATCAGCGAAAACGAGATCGCGATCCCGAGCCAACTACGGTTTCGCCATCCCTCGCGGTAGGTGGATAGGAGCCCGTTCTGTCCCTGTAGATCCATTCGCTCGCCTCTCTAAAACGGGACCGTCGTGGGCCCGGGAATCATGGGATTGGGCGCCGGCCCCTCGAGCGAAGGCGCGGCGCGAGGGAGTCGAATCGGCGGGACGAACTCGGTGTCGAACGCCGCGTCGCGCAGGTGGGCGAGCACCCATGCGAGCGAGCGACGTTCTTCCAGCCACTGGGCGAGCTTTTCATGATCCCATCGCCGTCCAAGCAGGTTGAAGCCGACGACGCGATCGTCTTGCACGACCACACGTGTCGTGCTCCGGACCGCCCCCGCCTCCTCGAAGAACCAGTTCTGCTCACGTTCGACGTTCCAGTTCACCAAGCCGACCGTGGTGTACTCGATGTCCATCAGTTTGGCCGAGTTGTACCAAACCCCACGCCCATACGTCGCCGCATCACCGAGTAGGCGTCGACCCGCGATGCGGCCTTGGTCCCGCGCCGTGTACCAGAGCTGTTCAGGCCGCTGCGAACCATCGAACCACGTCACCGAGGCACAGTCGCCTGCGGAGAACACATCTGGCGCGCTGGTTTGGAGGCCGGAGTCGACGGGAATGGCGCCACGCGGATCCAGGGCGATCGGCGTGTCGGCTAGCCACCCCGTGTTCGGAATGACGCCGATCGCGACGACCGCGCAGTCCGCTTCGTAGGTCCCCTGGTCTGTCTTGATCGCCGCCACCGTCCCCGTGGAGCTCGCCTCGATCGACTCGATTTCATGCTGTAGATGCATCTGCACGCCGTGTTCCGCCATGCGATCGGAAATCCATGCGGCCTCGCGGGGCTCGAGCGCGATCGGCCAGAACCACTCCTCACGAATGAAGAAGTGCGGTCGAAGGCCCGCGGCTACGGCCACTTCAATCGCCTCGATTCCAATGAGCCCACCTCCGATGACGGCGGGTTGCTGCGCCAGCGAGCCGCGGCGCGCGGCAGCGACTTCACGAAAACGGTACGGGGAATCCTCAGCGGTCGCCGTCAAGTGTGCTTCGGCGTTTGGCGGGGCGTCTCCGCGGGCCCCGCCTCCGTGGACTTCCTGCTCGTACCAGGCGAGATCTTGATGGGTCACGAAGTGCCCCACCCCCGGCAGCTCGCTTCCGGGCCATGGACCTGGGCGTGGACGCGAGCCACAGGCGATCAACAGGCGATCATACGGAACCGGCCGAAGGCCTCCCGCGAGCATCACCTCCTTCGCCTCGACGTTCACCCCAAGGGCACGGGCGCGGACGCGCTCGAGACCCAGGCGGGCGTACGCATCCCGCTCGAGCGGCTCGATGTCTCGATGGCTCATCTGGCCACTGAACACCCACATGAGCGCCGTCCGGGAGAAGAAATGGTCACTCTCCTCCGAGATGATGGTGATCGGCCAATCGGGCTCCCGACGGCGAACCGTCATCGCCGCCTCGATTCCGGCCACCCCATTGCCGATGATGACGATGCGCATTGCCCGCCACGATACGACATGGACCGCCTGGAGTTACAAGGAACATCGAAGCCAACACCCGGGAATCGTTTACTTTGGCATGACTGTATTCCGGCACCTATACTGGAACCATGCAGGAAACGGCAACCAATGCCTTCGTGGCCGGGGTGCTCGTCGGCCGACCCGTGTTCAGGGCGCCCGGCATCGTGGTCCATGGCGGGCTCGATGGGGAGGACCGTGAGGTCGCAGTGATCGTGCTTCAGGCGGTGACAACCGACGGGCAGCGGCTGAACTTCGAAAACATCGCACGCTACGCACCGCTCTCCGGGATCGAGATCATCAAGCAGGAAGCCCACGTCATCCTTGCGACGCCCGAGCCAAAGGGCCTATTCCGGGATCTTCCGTGGTCCTCGTGGGCACTCGAGCAACGCCTTCGCCACTTCCGAGACGTCGCCGAGGTCGTGAGTCGGTTTCATGCACAGCAAGAGCCGGTCGGCACTCTGTCGCCAAACTACATCACCGTGAATGACAAACTCGTCCCCTTCTTGTTGGGACCGAGACTGGCCCCACGGAGTGGCCCCTACGTAGCTCCAGAAACGGCGAGCGAACGAGTCTTGAACGTTCGCTCGGACCTCTACTCGTTGGGCAAGCTACTGCACTTCGTCGTTTCAGGAGAAGACCCTGCCCGTGAGTCAACCGCCGTTCCACGGTTGGAAGAGTTGGGTCAGTACCCCGCAGGCTTGGTGCGGATCATTCGCAAGGCCACATGCCTAGAACCGTCCGAGCGCTACGACTCGATCGAGGGGCTACTCGCCGACCTAGACCGATATCGAAAGCACAAGAAGGTTGGCCTCGAGCACCCAGATGTCGTGGATCGCAACACGGGAATCTTGAGTGTGGTCCCGGACGCACCTGAGACGACCGTACCTGAACCGCCAGAAAAACCCGAGAAAACCAAGGCGAAAGCGAAGGCCTCCAAGAAGAACGCATCCGCCCGGGTCGACCTTGGAATCACGCCGATCCTGCGGGGAATCGGGCTCTTGTTCGCGTTGGCGGGGATTGCGTTTCTCGTCTCGGACTACGTCGCAAGCACGCGCGGCTTGATCCCGTTGTCCGCAGAGGAATCAGAAGGGTTGTCGAGCTTCGTCCGCACTGCGTCGATCTCGGAGGGCCAGCCCCCGGTGTTCTTCGGGCAGGTAGATGAATCGTGGGAGCTCTTGTCGACTGAACGTCGACGTGAGGAAGCGCAGCGCCTGTTCGATGGTGCCAACGAGCGATGGGGCTCCCGTGATGGGTTCTTGCACCGAGGCAACGCAGTCGTCGCACACTATTGGAATCACCAACTGACTGTCTTTGGAAGTATGCACGGAGAGAAGCCATGACCACCCACAACGAACGACGAAGCCGCGCGGGCTTTACGATGATGGATGTGATGACGGTTGTGTTGATCATCGGTGTCCTCGCCTCCATCGGTGTGAACCGGTACGACAAGTACGTGGCGCGCGCGAAACGGCCTGAGGCGGTGATGACCTTCCGTGCACTCGCCACGGCGCAGCGGGAGCACCTGCTTACCCAGGGACGCTACTCGGGTTCGTTCGACGAGCTCGGGTTTCGCGTCGAGGGCGGGACCCGGATTTCAGACACGGAACTCCAGGGGCGTCGGTACAACTATCGGTTGATCCAGGACGATGGGCCTCGGTCTTGGTATTGCATCGCGACCGGGAACATCGACGGAGACGCCTTCTCCGACATCATCGCGGCCAGCAACCCGCGATAAAAATGCAGAGAGGGTGAGTTGTCCCACTTTTAGGACTGTAAATTTACCCATATACTAGAAAGGTGAAAAGGATGGGCACCATGAAGGTATTTCGTTGGACGGTAGGGGCCACACTGGCCGTGGCAGTGAGCGTATGGGGACTTGTGGAGGCCAACGCGAGCCCATTCTCGATGTTTGTCTTGGCGGATGACCTCGGCAATCAGGTGTACGGAAGTCCACCGGAGGCGAACCCAGGATCGTCGTCTGGCAGCAGCAGCAGCGGCGGAAGCGGTGCGACCAGCGGAGGCTCCTCTGATGGCGGCGGGTCGTCGAGCGGCGGCAGCAGCTCGTCAGGCGGCGCAGTCACCACAGGTGGCGGCTCTAGCTCCGGTGGCGGCTCCAGCACGGGTGGCGGCTCCAGCTCCGGTGGCGGCTCCAGCACCGGTGGCGGTTCCAGCACGGGTGGCGGCTCCAGCTCCGGTGGCGGCAACAACGGAAACGGCAATGGCAATGGCGGCGGAAGCTCCAGCAACAATGGCCATGGCAACAATGCCGACGGCGTCGACTCCAGCAACCCAGGTCAGGGGAACGGCGGCCCGAACGGCCAAGACGATCCCTCAGGTGATGTCGACGACGAGAACGGCAACAACGGTGGGGGCAACGGCAACAGCGGCTCCAACGGCTCCGGCGCTAGCAGCTCCGGTGGAAACTCGGGTGGTTCATCCTCCAGCAGCGGCGGCTCCAGCAGCTCGGGATCGAGCGGCGGAAACTCGAGCGGTTCATCCTCCAGCAGCGGCGGCTCCAGCAGCTCGGGATCGAGCGGC
>JBATTM010000495.1:0-4988 GCA_049670545.1 Polyangiales bacterium | reverse complement strand
CAAGGTACGGAATGAGCGCAACGTGAGATGGGTATTGACGCCATGAGGCACGCCCCCTCTACCTCCCGCGTCAGAAGATGTTTCTGGCGGCCCCTGCGTCGCTCACCGCAAGTGCCTTGAAAGCGTCCTCGAGCGACTCCGGTCGCGCACTTGGGGAGAGTGCGCCGAGGGCGATCAGTGTGGAAAACGCATCGGCGATTTGATCGGGAGTCAACGGGCCATCCGGTCGGTACCAGAACGCGACCGAGTTGGTGGCGCCAAACCAGAAGCGCATGACCAATGCCACATTGAGTCCGGCCGCAAGCTGACCGGCTCCGATCGCCCCGTAACATAGCCCCTCCCACAGCGCGTCGTAGGGCTTGCGCGCCTGCAAGAGTCGGACGCGGGTACGGTCGGGGAGGCGGTGGAGATCGAAGACCAAGACAGGGATCGCATCGTCTTCCGAGAGGAGCGCGCGAAGATGAGCCCGCATGCCGAGCCGAATGCGCTCGAGTGGGTCGCGGCTCACGTCGATGGCGTTCTGGACCTCCACCAAGGCGTGCGCGACGGCGCGTTCCGCCAAGGCGACGATTAGATCCTCCTTCGTTCGAAACCGATAGGTGAGACTGCCGGGAAGGACCCCCGCCTCTTCCGCGATGGAGCGAATCGAAGTGCCGGCGAACCCCCGCGCACGAAAGAGTCTTGCCGCCGCGCGCAAGATCCGCTCTTCCGAGACACGGATGCTCGAGACCGAGGTCTTGGCGGACACTAGAACGGGGTCCCCCTTCCGAGGCGCTCGAGGATCGCACGTGGAGTCGGGAACTCCGTCGGCTCGTCTCCGACAGGATAGGTGCGAGCCAGCACGTTCAAGAAACGGGTCGTGATGCGCGGCGCGAACTGCCCCGCGAGCGCGTACGCTCGCCCCTGACGCGTGACCACGCGTCGCTTCCGTTCGACGATACCATCGAGAACCATGGCGGCCGCGGTATCGATACTCATGGCATCGGTGCGCACCGCAAACTCCGGCGTCTTCGTCGCCATGTCCGTGAGCACGAGCGGGTGGTAGACCGAAGAGACCGTCAACTTGTGGTCGTTCTCCGCGGCGAGGACATCACCGAATGCGTCGAGCGCGCACTTGCTGGCCACGTACGCTCCGAAGTTCGGGACGCGTGCATAGACACCCATCGTCAAAACGAGCGAGACGGTTCCGCGACGTTCGAGGAGCGATGGAAGAAGCTGAAGGGTCAGGCGGACGGGGGCGAAGTAGTTGAGGCCCATCGTGCGCTCGTAGTCGTGAAACCGATCGACCGAATGACTTGTGGGCCGCCGGATCGAACGGCCGGCGTTGTGAACCACCACATCCACACCGCCATGGTCCGTGAGGATGGCGTCACCAAGCGCTTCCACCCCATCCATCGACGACAGGTCCGCCCGGTAGCAACTCGCTCGCCCGCCCAAGGCCTCGATCTCAGTGGCCACGTCCTGCAACGCGTCGGCGCCACGCGCGGCGAGCAGGACGTGAGCCCCTACCTCGCCGGCCATCATCGCGACCCTCGCCCCAATCCCCCGGGACGCCCCCGTGATCAGGATGGTCTTACCCTCGAGCGAACGCCGATACCGACGGGTACGCTCCAGACTTCTATGCGAGTGATTCTTGGTCGTACGTACAAGCCTCATGAACACCAGGAGCGACTATTTGCGAAGCGAAATGACGATTTGTACGTTTGTACAAGAGAAACCAACGGGGCGCCAACCGGACGCTCCTGCAGTTACGCCGGAGGTCTAGGAGCCCGCTGGGAGTCGGGCAGCGCTCAGTCCCGCCCGCTGCAGCGCTGCGGCGATCTCAATCGAGCTGCCCGGCCTGAGACGTCACCGCTCGAGGTCCAAGAGTCACAGCTGTGAGAAAACCGGCCACAGGGCCGAAATTCGAATCCTGAAAAATCTGCATGATTTCGGGCCGTCTTCGGTGGCACGCGGCCTGCAATCAACTCGCCGCATGACCCGAACCGTGGCTTTCGTCGCGGCGACCTTGGCCGCCGCATTCCTAGTCTCATCCCGTCCCGGCGCCGCCAAGGCAGACGGGTTCGACTTGTCGCCAGCGATGGTGGCAAGGGCGCATGTGCAGTCGAGCAGATCGTCCGATGAGCCCAGAACCCGACAGCGACTCGAGCGGCATCAGCGACTTCGGATCGGCGGCTGGACGACGACAGCAGTCGGCACGATCCTCTTGGTCGCAGGCGTCGGCACGTCGGTCGGTGCGGACTGCGGAAGTCACCCCGCGTGCCACGAGGACGACGAACTCCTCAGGAGCATCATCGGAGCTTCGCTCATGGTTACGGGGGCCGGCGTGGCGAGCCTCGTTGGCCTGCCCCTACTCCTCACGGCGCGGGCCCGAAAGAAACGACCTCACGGACGCGAACTCTCGGTCGCGCCCACGCTAGGTGGCGCGACGATTCGAGGGAGGTTCTAGCGGATCACGGACAGCAGTCGTCAACCAGGGTCCGACCTCCTGGCACGCATCGCCTTGCAGCGTCGACACATCGGAAAAGGTCACCGGGTTTCAATGCATGGAAGCCAACGGACGCGAAATCATTCGGGCCATGTTCTTCAACGAGCCGCTGCCGTTACCTTTTCGCCGTCTCGGCGGCAGGGCGAGTCACCGACGAGGACTGTAGAGGTCTCCGAGCACTCTTTCCGTTCGCGAGACTGCTAGTCCCGTTGCGCGGCCGATTGTTGGCGGCACACTCGGGGTGCGGAACCTATACTGCGCCTCGGCGTGAAGTCAGGATGCGCAGGTGCCGCGAGCGTCAACAAGAAGGAGCCGTTGAATGAACCAGAGAACACAGATTGGCCTTGCCCTCCTGGTGTGCGCATCCCTGTTGGCCTGCGAGAAAGCCCCGCCGCCGGAAGCCCCAGAGTCAGCGCCGCCAACCGCACCGGCGGCCGACGCAGTTCCTGACACCGCGGAGGCGACGCCCGCAAAGCCGGCGACGGCGAACCCCCCGGTGGCGACGCCTTCGTCGCTCGGCACACCCGATCAAGTGAAGACGAGTATCGGCACCCTCGAGCTCTGGGTTGGCGCACCCACCGCGGAGACCGCAGCGACCGTGTACGACACGATCGATTTCACGCGCGCACTGAACGCCTACAACAACAGCTTCCGCGGGGCTTCCGCCTACGCGTTGCGGCAGGGCTTTCAGAGCATTGGCGCGAATGACGGCGACGTGATCGTTTTTTCCGAACTCCTGGATTCGAACTCCCTCTTCCTCACGGGCAACGCGGATACGGTCTACTACCTCGCGACATTGGATCTCACGAAGGGACCGATGGTCATCGAGCAGCCACCGCAGGGTCTCGGCACGATCAACGACATGTGGTTTTCGTGGATCATCGACATCGGATTTCCCGGACCCGACCGCGGACAGGGTGGAAAGTACCTGATCGTCCCTCCTGGCTATGAGGGGCCCCTGCCCGAAAATGGCTTCTTCGTCGCACACTCCAAGACCAACTACGTCCTCTACGCCGCGCGAGCCTTCTTGACCGACAACGATCCGAAGCCGACCGTCGCGCTCATCAAGAAGCACATGAAGATCTATCCCTATACGCCGGGTGGCTTCGGGACCAGTATCGCGACTGCTCTCGGGGGGACGGTGGCGCTTGGCTCCAACCCTGAGGTTCCCGAGACGAAGTTCGTCGAAGGCAGCGGAAAAACGTTCAACACCATTCCGCCTAGCGGTTACGACTTCTTCGAAGTGATCAACGCGAACGTGCAGGCGGAGCCGGCGACCAGCTACGACGTCGAGCTTGCGGGGCAGCTCGCCGCGATCGGAATCGCGAAAGGCCAGGAATTCGCGCCGGATGAGAGGATGAAGAAGATCCTGACTGACGCGGCCGCGGTCGGCAGTACGTTTGGTCGGGCACTGAACTGGAGGCCCTTGGAGATCCACCCAGACTGGGCGTACTATGCGGACTCCAACTGGCTCAACATGCTGTTCGAGGGTGGCGCTTTCTTCGAGACCCCACCACCCGCATTCGAAGATGGCATGTTCAAGCCGTACCCGCCGACTGGGGCGCGTACTCTGGATTCACGCACGGCATTCTACTACGCCTACACGCTGGACTCGCCCGGGATGATCATGCGGATCCCGAATGTTGGCTCGCAGTATCTGATGGGCTTCCTCGATGGCAGCGGCAATCCCTTTGATGGCGCGAAGACCTACAAGATCACGCTTCCCAAGGGCATCCCCGCGGCGAAGTTCTGGTCGATTACCCTCTACGACAACCAGACCCGCTCGATGTTGCAGACGCCGCAGAAATACCCGCGCGCGGGGAGCCAGAGCTACCCGTCGCCGGCGGCAACGCCCAACAAAGACGGCTCGACGACGGTGTACGTCGGCCCGAAACAGCCCGAAGGCGTGGACCGCGGCAATTGGATCCAATCGATGCCCGGCAAAGGTTGGTTCGTGCTCCTCCGCTTCTACAGCCCACTGCCGACGTTCTTCGACAAGAGTTGGCGTCCGAGCGAGTTCGAACTCGTGCAGTGAGCCTCACCGGACGAGTGTGATCTCGCCGGGTCGCCAGGTCTTGTTGATCCAGGGCTCGAGTGGCCCGTACATTCGCAGAATCGTAAACCAGCTCTTGCCAGGAACGGTCTGCAGCCAGTTGCCCTCTTTGCCTTTCGGCGGCTTCGGGCCGAAATAGACGTCGTACGAGCCGTCGGCGTTCTTTTTCATCCCCTTGGTCTGGCTGCCGATGGTCGGGAACTTCTGGCTGGTTTGGAGCTGCGACCGCGTTTGCGTGTCGTACAGCGTGACGGCCCAGAAATCGTTGACCGGCACGTTAGGCGGTAGATGGAGTCGGTAGGTCTTGGAGCCGTTGAGCGGCTTCTCGTTGGCATCGAGAAAGGCGAGCGCATAGTCGGACCCCGCCCCGGCCTTCGTCACCGCCATGGCAGGCGTCACGCCGCCGGCGTTGAAGTAGAAGAGCACCCTTGCATCGAGGTTCATCGT
>JBATTM010000494.1:0-3715 GCA_049670545.1 Polyangiales bacterium | reverse complement strand
GATCACCGTCCGCACTTCCACCGGAGCAGGCACATGGCCGTGCGCTTCTTCAAAGTCGATGACCACGCCGTCGGCGCGGTCGGAGACGTCGCGTGGGACGCGGCACTGCCGCTCGTCTTCTTCCATGCGGCACACGCCGAGCGTGGTCGTCCAGGAACGGGTCTGCCCGGGCATCAGCTTGCCGAACACGAGCTCGCGCCCCTCGAAGAGGCGATTGTCGCTCCGTGTGACCGCCCGGAGCTGGTAGAGCGGCTCGCTCCCTTCGTTGGTGACCTGCACCTCGAGTTCGAGCGGATCGCCGGCGTTGGTGGGCTGGTCGCCTGCGCTGGTTTTCGCGACGACCCGTACTTTGCTCGGGCCCTTGTCGGGGCCCACGCTCCAGTCGACTCCGAGCGTCTTCAGCTCGCGCGCGACCTTCTCGTCTTCTTGCTTCTGGATGCGTTCGAGAACCGACTTCGCCGACCGCAGCATCTGGGGACGCCGCGAGGACTTCGCGTTGGCGACCAGGTTGCGCGAGAACTTGATCAGGAAGTTCTCCTGGTCTTCATTCTCTTCTTCGTTGGGCTCCGCCTCGAGCAGCCGCTGACGAAGATCGCTGTTGAGGTAGTAGCCGAGCACGACGGAAGGACGCTGAGAATCGCTGGCGCTTTCGTGCGTGAGATGCGACGGCAGCTCGCTTTCGCGCATGAAAATCTGATCGACCTTGAGGTCCATGTCGTCCTTGTCGACGGTCATCGGGCTGATCGCGATGTCGGGGACGATCCCGACGCCTTGAATGGAGAGCTCTCCGGGCGTGAGGTACTGGGCAACCGTCAGCTTCAAAGCCGAGCCGTCCTGGAAATTGTAGAGCACCTGAACCGAACCCTTGCCGAAGCTCTGCTCTCCGATGATCAGCGCGCGGTCGTGGTTCTTGAGGGCACCGGCCACGATTTCGCTCGCGGAGGCGCTCCCGCCGTTGATCAACACCACCATTGGGTAGTCGGGCTCGGTGCCGCCCTGTCGCGCGAACTTCTCCTCGCGCTGCTGCGGGTCCTGCGAAGAGGTCGTGACGATGGGGCCGCCGTCGAGGAAGGTGTCTGCGACCTGTACGGCTTGGTCGAGCAAACCACCAGGATTGCCACGGAGGTCGAGCACGAGGCCCTTCATCTTCTTCTTGCGGAGCCCCTTGAGCGCGGCTCGCAAGTCTTTCTCGGTATTGCCCTGGAAGTTGTTGATCTTGATGTAGCCGACACTGTCTCGCAGCATCCGGCTCTCGACCGATTCGATGTGAATCACCGCGCGCGTGAGTTCGACCCGCCGCGGTTTGCTCCAAGTGCCCGCCTTGCCCTTGCGAATCGTGAAGACGGTGACCTTCGAGCCCGGTGTGCCGCGCAATCGATCTACCGCTTCCTGAAGGGGCATGTTGAGCGTCGATTCATCGTTGATCTTGACGATTCGGTCGTTGCGCTCGAGCCCCGCCTTAAACGCGGGGGTACCTGGCATCGGCCGGATGACGGTGAGGTGCCCGTCGCGAATCGAAATCACGATGCCAAGCCCGCCGAACTCGCCGCGTGTGCTCGTCTGCATCTCCTCGAACACCTTGGGGGTGAGCAGGACGGTGTGAGGGTCGAGCGTACGCAGCATGCCATTGACCGCGGCGTACTCGACGTCTCGCAGGTCGAGATCTTCTTCGCCCTGCAGGTGCTCTTGCAAGAACGAGAACACATCTCGGAACCGACCCGCCAGCTCCCATGGGCTCGACACGTCAGAAATGACGAACTCGTCCTCGTCGCTGTTCACCTGAACCTTGAGGGTCTCCGCACCGTCTTCGTAGTGGACGAGGACTGGCGCGACGCTTCGCTGGATGGCGTTGAGGCCGGCGAGCATCATCCGTTGGTGATCGACGCGGGTGGGGTCGACATAGTGTTCGTTGACCTCGAGAATCGCCCGATTCATGACCGTCAGCTTGGTCAGGTCCCAGGGCGTCTGCTCGCGCGCGGCCCGGGCCCTCGGCGAGGTGTCGATGTCGATTTGAAGGCCGTTTTCGCGCGGCCAACCAAAGGAAATGGTGAAGGCGGCGAGGACGACCACCATTCCAAGGAGGGGCTTCCAGAGTCTTCTCATAAGGTTTTTTCAGCGCAAGGGGGAGGGCGGAGTGTAGCCGTGTTATCCCACAGGGCCAGGACGTCCCTGTCAACAAGGAACTGATGGGAGGACCGTAGTCTTCCCAACGAATATTGCACTTCGGGGACCCTAAGGTTATCGAAGCAGCGTGCCAAGCCGCATTCTTCGCCAACAAATCGCGCGGCCGGTGCTCGAGATATGCCAGGAGCTCCGCGATGCCGGGGAACGCGCGTGGATCGTGGGCGGCTGCGTCCGGGACAGCCTGCTCGGTCGCCAGGTCAACGACTGGGACGTGGCGACCTCGGCACTGCCCGGGAAGGTCCAGAAGACGTTTCGCCGCGTGATTCCCACAGGGGTGGAGCACGGGACGGTGACCGTGCTGTGGAAGGGTGGCGCCTACGAGGTCACCACGCTTCGGGGCGAGGGCGACTACAGCGACGGGCGACGACCGGACAACGTCGTGTTCGTCGGGGACATCGACCACGACCTCGCCCGACGCGACTTCACGGTCAACGCGATCGCCTACGACCCGGTGGACGGCCGCGTGGTCGATCCCTTTCAGGGTCTCGCCGACATGGGCCGAAAGCTTCTTCGTGCGGTGGGCGACCCCAAGGAGCGCTTCCAAGAAGACGGGCTGCGCATCCTGCGCGGCGCTCGCTTCTCGGCCACGCTCGACTTCGAACTCGAGGCAGAGACCGAAGCCGCGTTTCGCGGTGCACTCGATACGTTTCGCAAGGTGAGCCCCGAGCGGGTTCGCGAAGAGTGGCTCAAAGCGATGAAGGCGAGGGCGCCGTCACGTGCGTTCGAGGTGATGCGGCGGACGGGGATCCTCGAGGTGACGTACCCCGAGCTGCTCGAACAGGTGGGCTGCGCGCAAAACAAGTGGCACGCCTATGATGTCTGGAATCATACGATGCGCGTGCTCGACGAGTCGGAAGGTGGGCCGATTGAGCGCGTGGCGGCCCTGTTGCACGACGTGGCCAAGCCGCGCACGAGAGCGCATTCAGACAAGACCCACGACTGGACGTTCTACAACCATGAGCGCGTCGGCGCGGACATGGCCGCGAACTGGCTCCGCACGTACAAGTTCTCAAACGAAGAGCGGGAGACGATCGTGGGTCTCGTTCGAAATCATCTGATCTGCTACGAGCCGGACTGGTCGGACGCGGCCGTGCGGCGGTTCATCAAGCGGGTCGGCGCCGATCACATCGAGGCGCTGCTGCGACTCGGGCACGCGGATGCGCTTGGCAAGGGGCGCGATGTGGCGGAAGAGCTCGCTGCATTGACCGAGCTTCGGGCGCGTATCGATGCGCAGGTGGAGCAGGGGAGCGCCCTCACGACGCGCGACCTCGCGGTCGACGGCAACGACATCATCAGCGCTCTCGACGGGCAAGCAGGGCCCATCGTCGGCAAGGTGCTTCGCGAGCTGCTCGAACGCGTCCTCGACGATCCCAGCCTCAACACCCGCGACAAACTCATCCCCCTCGCCAACCAAATCATCCCCGCGCTACAAGCGCGGTGACATACGGTGGGTTAACGGGGGACTGTCCCCTTTTCTAGCTCAAGACCGGATCAACTCGGGCCAACCAGGTCGAATCCGACACGGCCATGT
>JBATTM010000493.1:0-7629 GCA_049670545.1 Polyangiales bacterium | reverse complement strand
GGCCGGCGGATCGCTGTCGTGGTCCACGCATTTGAACTCCGGGACGACCCCCCCGAGCGCGGCGCGCACCCCCGCGACCGTGGTGTCCCTCATCTCGATCACGTCCACGAACGCGGCACGAATCTCGTCCAAATCTGGCGGCTCGTAGGTGCCCACGAAAATCTTCGGATGCGTGGTGCGTTGGATCCCCTCGCTTGCGGTGGAGAGCTCCTCGAACAGCTTCTCCCCCGGCCGCACGCCGGTGAATCGAATCTCGATGTCTTTGTCTGGCTCGAACCCGCTCAAGCGGATGAGGTCGTGGGCGAGGTCTACGATGCGGACCGGCTGGCCCATGTCCAAGATGAAGATCTCGCCGCCTTCACTGAGAGCGGCCGCCTGCGTGACCAACTGCACGGCTTCGGGGATCGTCATGAAGTACCGGGTCATGTCCGGATGGGTGACGGTGATCGGGCCACCATTTTGAATCTGCTTGCGGAAGATCGGAATGACGCTCCCCGCAGACCCGAGGACGTTCCCAAAACGAACCGTCGCAAAGTGCGTGGCACTTTGCTTCGAGAGTGCCTGCACGTACCGTTCTGCAGCACGCTTGGTGGCTCCCATGATCGACGAGGGGTTCACCGCTTTGTCGGTCGAGATCATGACGAAGCGCTCGACCGCAAGCTCGTCGGAGAGGTCGGCCACGATCTGGGTACCGGCGATGTTGTTCTTCACCGCCTCGGCAGGATTCCATTCCATCATCGGCACATGCTTGTGCGCGGCCGCGTGAAATACGATCAGGGGGCGGTGCTCACGGAAAACCGCCGTAATTCGTGGCTTGTCGGTGACGTCGGCGATGGCGGGCGTGAGACGCAGGTCGGGGAACTTGGCCCGAAGCTCCGAGTGGATTTCGAACAGGTTGTTCTCGCAACGTTCCACCAACACGAGGTGGGACGGATTGTACGCCGCGACCTGTCGACAAAGCTCGGAACCGATACTCCCGCCGGCGCCAGTGACCATCACCGGCTGGGATCGGACGATCTCGGCGACCGACTCCGTGTCGAGCCGCACGGGCTCGCGCCGCAGCAGGTCCTCAATGGCGACGTCGCGAATGCGCGACAGGTTCACGCGTCCCCCCACGATTTGGTACGTGCCTGGGACAATCTTGACCGCGAGGCCCGCTTCCTTGCAGCGCTCGGTGATCGTGCGAATCGTCGCGCCGGGGGCATTCGAGATGGTGATGAGCGCTTGGGTCACCGAGTGGTCTGCTGCGTGTCGCGCGAGTGTGTCGCTGCCACCGAGCACCTTGACGCCGTGGATCACCGCCCCGCGTTTGACCGGGTCGTCGTCGATGAAGCCGACGGGCTTGATTCCGAGATCGGGGCGGCGCGCGATTTCCTGCGCCACCAGCACGCCCCCTTGGCCGGCACCCACGAGGAGTGTCGGCACTCGGTTCTCTTGCTTCTTGCCGTGCTGTTTCGAAGCAAAACGCTCACCCAGGAGGCGTCGAACGGCGCGCACACCCGCGAGTCCGATGAAGGCCAGGACGGAGTCTCCGAGCAGGACCCCAAGCGGAACGATACCGTATCGCGCAATGGGGAAGTCGGCAGTCAGTCGCGGGCTCGCCAAACGAATGGCCACCAGGAACACCGTTGCGGTGCCGATCGCGATGAAGATTCGAACGGCGTCTCGTAGGCTGATGTACCGCCAGGAGAAGCGCGTGACACCGAACGCCGACAGCAGCGCGTATTGAAAGAGCACGATGTAGGGCGCGACGATCAGCAGCGGGCTCCGCCACTCGTTGGGCACGTTCCAATCGAATCGAAGCATCGCGGCCAGGGCGAACGCGACGATCAGGACCCCGACGTCGATCGCGAACTGCGAGGTGCGCCAGACCAAACGGCTCATGCGCCCCCACTTCCGAGCGCGGCCTGCCGGTACCAGGCGTAGAATTCGCGCACACCTTCGCGCACGCTGGTTTTCGGCGCGTAGCCGAGGAGCTCCCTCGCCTTGGTGATATCCGCGTACGTGTACTCGATGTCTGCCGCGAGCATGGGTTCTTCTCGAAGATTCGCCGGGCGACCGGCTTGACCTTCGATCAGTTCGACGAAATCAGCAAGGAGGGTCGGTTCTCCGCGGCCGAGATTGATGATCTCGTACCCCAAGGGCCGATCGGCGGCCGCGACGATCCCTTGTACGATGTCGTCCACGTAGGTCCAATCGCGATGCATTCGCCCGCCGTTGTACAAAGGGACTTCGGTACCGTGAAAAATGTTGTCGAGGACCTTGTACGCCATCATGTCTGGGCGGCCCCGCGGCCCGTAGACGGTGAAGAAACGCAGGGCCGTGAAGTCTTGTCCAAACAGGTGATAGTACGAGTGTCCGAGCAGCTCTGCCGCGCGCTTGCTGGCCGGATAGGGCGCCAACGGCCGGTCCGCGTGGTCGGTCTCGACGAACGGAATCAGTTCTGTCGTTCCATACGCCGATGAGGTTGACGCAAAGACGAAGGTCGGCCGGCCGTGCCGCTGTGCCGCCTGAAGAAGGTTCAGCGTGCCGCCCAAGTTGACGTCGAGGTAGAGTTTGGGGTCTTCGATCGATGCCCGCACCCCCGCCATCGCCGCGAGGTGAACGATGCTGTCGAAGCTCTGGGAGGCGAATAGCGCTTCGAGACCGGCCTCGTCCCGGATGTCGAGCTCACGAAAATCAAACCTTCCGGCGTCTGGAGCCGTTTCGCGAACCTCTTTCAAGTTCGAGTGTTTACGCGCCGGATCGTAGTAGTCGTTGAGGTTGTCGACCCCCACCACGGTGTCCCCCCGGGCAAGGAGTGCCGTTGCCGTGTTGCTCCCGATGAAACCGGCAGCCCCTGTTAGCAAGATCGTCTTCATGTCATCCCCGCACACAGGTTCATCACCGGACCGCCACGCCCACAATGCTTGGTCCGAGACACGGCGGAGTTTAGGATGCCGTAGTGCAGGCCATGCTTCTAGCAGCTGGGCTCGGTACGCGCCTCCATCCGCTGACCCAAGAGCTGCCAAAACCCATCGTTCCTCTGGCAAATCGACCACTTGGCGCCTTCGCGGTAGACCATCTCGAACGTGTGGGCGTGCGCACAATTGTCGCGAACACCCATCCGCAACCGGAGCTCGTCGAGTCGACGCTGCGCGCGCATGCGCCGCCCACGGTCGATTTGCGCTTCTCGCGCGAGGAAGCGTTGCTCGGCACGGGCGGCGGGCTCCGCCAAGCATGGTCTCTTTTCCCCGACCGGAACGCGCCTGTCCTGGTCATGAACGGAGACACGCTCTTCGCACCTGCTCTGGCGAGAGCCTGCCGCGCGCACGAGGCGCAGGATGCCGTCGCGACCATGGTCCTGCGCCCGACCGCCGATCCCGCTTCGTTCGGCGCGATTGGGATCGACGACGAGGGTGTGGTTCGTGCGCTCCTCGGGTTGCCCCAGCAGGAAGCTCCGCTTCGCGAACTGATGTTCACCGGCGTGCATATCCTCTCGCCCCGCGCTTTCGCCGACCTTCCAGTCTCTGGCTGCGTCATCCGCAGCGCATACCGCCGCTGGGTCGACCAGGGCGAGACGGTGCTCGGAATCGTCGATGACTCTCCGTGGGCCGACCTCGGAACCCCGCATGAGTACCACCGCGCCAATCTCGAACTCGCCTCGGGCCGAAGGTCATGGCCCGGGGTGGACCCCGCTGCCGGGAACCTCATCGCGAGCGGAGTCGCATGGTCCGATGCCGAGGTGCGGGCGTCGGTCATCGGGGAGGGCGCCATCGTCGCGCCGGGGGTCGCGATCGCGCGCTGCGTGGTCTGGCCCGGGGCGACGGTCGAGAACGACGCCCGCGAAGCGATCATCACGCCGCGCACACAACTTGTGCTTGGCTGAGCGGGTCCAACACGCACCGTCGCGATGGCCCCCTTCGGACGACCACTCCGCTAGGCCACTGCGTCCCGACGAATCTTCCCAGTCACGGAGGCTTCCGCGCGGACTTGGTTTCGCTCCTCTGCAAGTCGGGTGTACTCGTCGATGTAGCTGTCGCACCGAATGGGGGCACTCAGAACCGACTTCGGGACGCCCATCGCATCTCCGAGTGCCGAGGCGACTTCGAGAAGGTCTCTGCAGAGGATGTCTCGCTCGTGCGACAAGCGCTTCGCCTCTGTGGAGGAGACTGCGCCGTTGGCGACGAACCAACCGAGGTCGCGTTCGATCTCTCGAAGCCCAAACAGCGCGCACAACCGATGCAAAGCGCGCCTGCCAGCGGGTCCTTCGATGCTGTCGGCCCCGTCGGCGAAGCTCTCGAAGACCAGCCGCACACCGTGGGCCTCGCCGGTTTCGATCGCGAGGTTGACGTGATCATTCCACACCTCGAATGGGCGCCGCTTCGACATCAGCCCCGATTGAAGACCCCAGCGAAGCGCCTCGACCTTGCGCACCTCACGCAGACGGAAAAGTGCACGCTGCAAGGCCAGGTCGGTCAGCTTTCGCTCGCCAGGCCCTAGCGTCGGATTGAGTTCGGGCAGGGCGTAGCCCTCGCTCATCGCCATCTGGCGGGCGCTCTTCAGAAGGACGACTTGGTTGTCCCCTTCGGCCGTGATGAGACCTTGCGTGGCCACCCACCACGGGATGAAGCGATTCTCGCTGAAGAGGCCCGCGGCGCCGCAGCGCTCTCGGCACCGCGCAATCGAGTCGGCCGCACGATAACTCGCCACCGCCTTGACGACACTGATCTTGCGCATACACGCATCATGGGTCGCCGGCGTCCTCCCGATCCAAGTCCGCCGCGTTCGCTGCACCGCTAGGGTGCAGCCATACGCAACCGACAAGGCGCCAAAGACGTCCCGCTGCTGGTTGCGGTACCTAATCACGGGCACGTCCTTCTCCTTGGGCGCGAAAGTCAGGCGCTGTTGCGAATACGTGAGAGCCAGAATCGCAGAACCCTGTGCAACCGAGGCGACAGCCCCGCTCAGATTGAGGCGCCCCGCCTGCACCCGGTCGAGGGCGTCGAGAAAGCGCTTCCGCCGACTGCGCACCGCGCAGTGAAACGTCCCGTCGTCTTCGAGGCGGGTGAACTCGCCGGCGAGGAGCGCCTGCTTCGGCAGGCGAACGTGCTCGAATCCGGTCATGCCGTTGTCGAGGTGGTAGCCCGCCTTCTCGCCAAGCGGAGCGATTCGAACGCCGGGCAACGGACCGCATTCATCGGACAGGCGCACGATGAATGGGTAGACGCCGTGATCCTGCTGGCCCACGACCAAGCGTGCCATCACGACCGCCAGCTTTGCCACCCCAGGCGCCGCGGTGTTGGGCATCCATTTCCGGGCCTGTGGGGTCGGAGTATGAAGATCGAACTCCTGCGTCCGCGGGTCATACACGGCTTCGGTTTCGAGCGAGACGACGTTGTTGCCGTATCCGAGTTCGGTGGCCAGAAACACACCCACACTGCCCAGGCTCTCGAGCTCCACGACGTACTCTTCTAGGTCTCTGCGGCCTTCGCCGTGGTACATGATAGAGCCGAGGCAGAGGCTGTAGTGAATGCTGAGAAGGGTGCAAAGGGTTGGATCGACGAAGGCAGCCCAGTCGTGAAGCGCGAAGAGCTTCTCGGGTTGCGAGGCGAGTTCGGACGCACGGAGATTCAACCGCGCACCAAGAAACCGAAGACGCCGATACGAGAGTTGTGTCGCTCCCTCTGACGTGAGCCCCTCGGTCCGTGCGAACAATGGATGGCTCAGTAGCGAGATCAGCTCCCGCCGGAAGGCCGGGGGCGTGCCCGCGCGCAGAAGCCCATGGATCTCCTGCACATCGTGACTGGTCAACGCCTCAAGCGCGGCGTCGGTGCCCGCCTCCTCCGGGTGGAGATGCAAAGGGATCGGATCGGTGTGCTTGTCCATGCGTTCGAGTGTGCCGCCGTCACACCCCCGTGCACCATCCGTAAATGGTTTGAATTGCATACGCAATTCGTTCGGCCGGGTGTCATGCGCACTCGCCATCTTCGCGAGTCGACGCTCCGAAACGAGGCTTCTCGTCGAGATGTCAGAACGCGACGCCGACGCCGATCTTGAACGACGGATTGAACTCCGTGTCGGTGACCGCCTGCCCGAGCACAGCCACCCGGCCGTAGTTATACGTGGCCCCCGCACCGGCCGAGAAGACAAAACGGTTCCACACACCGGTCCACCCAAACATGAGGCCCGTCTGCAGACCCCTGGTGACGATGTCCGGTTCGCCACGGGGATTCCGACGGAACCCGCCGATCGTTGCTGAGAACCACAACCCCTCGGGCGCTCCACCCAAGACGAACGCCCGGACGCCGGCGACGCCGCCAAAGCCGACCAAGTTCTCGTTACCGACGCTGTCAAACGCAACGACGTACCATGCGCCAAAGATCGAGACCCGCCGATGAAGCGCACGCTCGTATTCGATCTCGAGGCGCCCCGCCAGTGTGGACCCAAAATTGAACAGGACCAGGTTCTTGTACTGGGTCACGTCGATGCCCTGCCTGCAGTTGCAACGCCGGCTGCACGACTCGCGACACACGGAGGCCTCCACGGATGCTTCCCCGCCGGAGGTCACCGATGCCTCTGCAGCCGCCCGACCGATAGGCCCGGAAAGCAGGAGTGACGCCACGAGTGCGGCTCCGTGAAGACGTCGACGCCGCGTCATGGACCCTGCGTGTAGTAGTGCTCGATTCGCTGAACCCCGTCGCACCGACGACAGATCGGAGAAGGCAGGCCGGAACCCCGTCGGGAGCGCCCCGCGGCAGCACGAAAGACCTCGAGGCTGAAGAGTTCATCGCAAGCCAGGCAATCGTTCACCAGTTTGATGTCGGTTGGGACGAACCGATCGGGGCCGCATTCGTAGTTGATATTGGATGGCTTCTTGCGGTTCTTCGGCCTTCCGCAAAGTGTCACGCACTTGGCTTGCGTGTTCTGGGTGTTGAAGTCCCACGCTTGCGCACACGGGAGATCGAAACCGAGGCTAGCAATGCAGGCCAGGCGACTGAACGCACTGTCAAACAGACCCACGAACCCGCACGCGCGAACGGGCTGCGTCAGATCGGGGTAGGCGATGTACACCGCGAGATTCCGGAGAGACGAACACGCGCCGCACTTGCCACGATGGGTGACCATCCCGCCCTCAGCCTCGGCAAATGCTTCGGATGGGTAGTCGACGAGATCGTAGGGCATCGGGTCTTCGCTGCTTTCCCGGAGCTCGGGGCGAGGAACGACCGCGCACACCCACGGAATCGATGGGTCTTCTTGCTCGAGGGGAGGCCGGAAGCTGTTCCCTTCGAACACCGGCCACGGATCTACGAGCTCCCAATCCCAATAGAGCCGTTGCATGTCACCCTTGGTATAGAGGGGGGCACTCCACGTCTTTCGTTCGCCATCCTCTTCGTAGACGCAGCTTGGCATGCAGCACTCTTCGCTGATGCCGTCCTCAGTGGGGCGGCCGAAGAGGGTGTACGTCTCTGGTGCCTTTCCCTCGAATCGCGCGTCAGCATCCGAGGGCACGTCCGGGAAGAGCGGGTCTGCCGCGCAGCCGAAGCCAAGCAGGAGGCAGAGACACATCAGGGTCGAAAGTGAAGCGTTCATCGGTGTTCGCTCAGGGCGTCGTCGGGGGTAGGGGGGTCACGGGCCCCATCGTTGATG
>JBATTM010000492.1:0-6488 GCA_049670545.1 Polyangiales bacterium | reverse complement strand
CGCGCGCCCTGACTTCGTCGATCGATTCGAACATCACCGACCAGTCGAGCCGCCCCGATTGTTGAAGCCCACGAAGCTGGTCTTCGATTCGGCTCGCGGCTTCCGATATCTCGGCGAAACCATGAGTGACAGCGCCTCCGTGAAGGCTGTGCGCCTGGCGCAACGCCTCGGCGACGAGACTCGTGCGCTCTGCCTGTGCGTGTACCCGACGAATCGCGCCGGTGAGATTGTCCGCCGCGATGGGCAGCAACGTGGAGAACGAGGCGCCGTCTGCCGCCTTCGCCGTGTTCGTTTCCTCCGGAAAGAGGGTCTTCTCTTCTTGGTCGTCTGATGGTCGCGGCTCCGCCGGAGTCAGGCTCACCGGAGCGGAGAGGGCCGCTGCCACTTCGCGCGCGAAACGATCGACCGCGACTGGCTTGTGAAACACCTTGAGCACTTCGAGCTCGCGCGTGAGGTGTTTGAACGTCGCAAGGTCTCGATAGAACGCGGAGACGAAAATGACCGGGGTGCGGAACCCCGCCTGCCGTAGATCTTCGATCCAGACGATGCCGTTCGCGTCGGGTAAGAGCCCGTCCACGACGAGCAGCGCCGGCTCATCTTCTTCGATCAGAGCCATCGCGATGCTGCCCTTGGTCGCGTGGAGCACGCGCAACCCAAACGCCTCGAGCGCGGGTGTCACGCTCGAACGAAACTGGGTGTCATCATCGAGGAGGAGAACGGTCTGGGGCACTCGCCCACAATATTGCATCGTTTGAGGGGCTCACAAAGGCCTATCGATACCCCCTCAGGAGGCTTGCTGAAAGTCAGACTTGGCCCGTGCGAGGTACGCGCGTGCCACGGGATGGTCCTCGCAGCCATTCACGACCTCACGAAGGTGTTGGAGGCCTTGTTTTCGATCGCCCGTCTCAATCTCGATGACGCCGAGGAGCGCGCGGGCGTCGTGATGGCTCGGGTCGAGCTGTAACACGAGGGTCAGCTCTTCTCGAGCGCCATGGACGTTGCCGCGGATCCGGAGCAAGCGTGCCAGCTCGAGGCGAACATCGTGGAAATTCGGACAGAGTCGAAGCGCCCTTCCGAACTCGTGCATCGCGTCTTCGGGGCGCTCGAGTTCGAGGTAGGCCCTCGCGAGAACGCGGTGCTGGTTCGCGAGCTTGCCACGACGGTACGCGTCGTTCGACTTGTCGGCATGGCGTTGTGCACGCTCGAGCGAGCGAACGCCTGTGCCGTACTCGCCGAGCTCATTGCAGGTCACTGTGAGGTTGAGTGCGGCCTCGAGATAGCCCGCGTTTTGCTCGAGCGCCTGCTCGAAGCACCAACGGGCCTCAGGCAAGCGACCACTCAGGTGATAGATGACGCCGAGTCGATTGAGCACGTCAGGATAGCGCAGGCCCTGCTCGACGAGTTTCTCGTAGTAGGGCTTGGCGAGCGCGTATTCGGCTCGTGCGTAGTGCTCGTTCGCGGTGTCGAGGTGTTGCCGTGCCGGGGGCGCCATGGCCGAGAAGGTATCGACCACACCGATCCGAGGCCAGAAATCCGCCTGGCTCAGCCGTTGGCAAGCTTGCCGAGAATCCCACGGGCCGTTTTTGCCTCGTCGGTCTCGGGAAAGCGTTCTACCAGCTCGGTCAGAGACTGTTGTGCAGCCTCGGTCTCATCGAGCTTCAAGTACACTTCGCCCAACAGCAACAGCGCTTCAGGCTCCGCGCTGCTTCCAGGGTAGCTCGCCAAGAGACCGCGCAGCCGGGAGACGACCCCGCGATACGCATCGCGACGGAGATAAAAACGCGCCACGTAGAGTTCATGCTCGGCCAGGAGGCCCATGCACTTCTCCATCAATACCGTGGCCTCAGGAACTCGCTGATCGTCTGGGTAGTCGACGACGAAGCGGCGTAGCTGGATCAGGGCATCGCGGGCGGCGCTCTGATCGCGCTCCGCCTTCGGCGGCGTCATGAACCAGCCGCCGGGAATCTGATTGTAATAGGCCTCGGCGATCCGAAAGCGTGCGTAGGGTATCTCTTTGTGGGACGGTCGAATCCGCACGAATTGGCGGTAGGTCTGAATGGCTTCCGGGTACTGCTCCGCCTTGAACTGGCAGTCACCGATCCTGAGTTCAGACAGCGCCGAGAAACGGCTATACGGGAACTCTCGGCGAATCTCGCGAAACAGCGGCTCTGCGCCGAGGCAGTCGCCCCGCCGAAAGTCGAGCAACGCGCGCTCGTACGCCGAACGCGCATCATCGTCGACGCGTAGCGCACCACCCTTGTTCTTGGACTTGCTACCAGGATTGCTGCCGCCACACGCGAGCGAAAGCGCTAGGAGCACCAGGCACGACGCTTTGACGGTCCGGACCCACATCCCGAGGGGGGTAGCCCTTTCGACCGGGCGGCTCAAGTCGGCGCCCTCCCCGTGTTGTTGCAACGGGTCGACGGTCAGGCGCTTGCGATTCGGCTGTCGATCACGCGCGCTGGGTCGATCCCGAGGGTGGCGAGCGCGCCCTCCCAACGAGCCTCGAGAGGTGTCTCAAACACGAGATCGTAGTCGAGGTCGACCGGAATCCAGGACCCTTCCGTCACCTCGCTTTCGAGCTGGCCTGCGCCCCAACCCGCGTAGCCGAGGACCATCGAACACGTATCTGGCCCATCACCCCGGGCGATCCGCTCGAGAAGCTCGAGCGACGCACTACACGCAATGCGATCGCTGACGGCGATGGTGCGCCCTGTATCGGGCTGCGGCACGCCTTGCGCATCGTAGAGAATCCATCCTGTCTCGGGGGATACCGGCCCGCCAAGAAGCACCGGCGCGCCAGCGACCGGGAGGCCCCTGCCGTCGATGCCCACCTGATCAAACACATCCCCCATGTCCAGGTCAGTCACGCGGTTGAGCACAAAACCAAAAGATCCCTCGTCGCCGTGATCGACTAGCAACACGAGCGTATGATTGAAGAACGGGCACCGCATCGACGGTGACGCCACGAGAAACCCTGGTGCTAGTGACACGGCCACAACTCCAGACTGCCATCGATCAAGTACACCCGCGACCCCAAAGTGGAGGCATCGCGAGGTGAGCGCCGTCCGTTCAGTCTCGCGTTCAGGTGCATTCGTGACTCTTTCCGCGGGGATGCTTGCTGCGTACGAAGTGAATCGAATGTTCATTCCAAAGGAGCGGCACGAACCGCTCGCCGACAAGTACTGCGGAATCCTGGTCGATCGGCTCCTCGAACTGTTCGGAGCCCAGTTGTCGGTGACGGGGAAACCATCGTTCGAATCTGGAGCACTGGTCGTCGCGAACCATCAAAGCGCGCTCGATATCGCAGTGATGCTATCCGTGTTCCGTCCCGTCATGGTGAGTCGCCACGATGTGGCTGAATGGCCGGTGTTGGGGCGCATGGCGAGGCACGGGGCCACGATCTTCGTCGATCGTGAAGACCGCCACAGCGGTGCGATCGCGGTGAGAGCGATTCGGCGACGTCTTCGTGAGGGGCGCACGGTCGTGGCCTTTCCCGAGGGTTCGACCTTCCCGGAGGACACGGTACACGAGTTTCAACCCGGCGCGTTTGCCGCAGTTCGGTCCGTCGATGTGCCGGTCATTCCAGTTGGCATCGCGTACGCACCGTCAGTGCCGTTCGTGCAGGAGAGCTTCGCGCGGCATCTCAGCAAGATCGCGGCGCGACCCAAGACCGAGATTTCGCTACACATCGGAAGCCCTCTGGTTCTAGAGCGGGACCCACGGGCGGCCGCAGAACAAGCGCGCGAGCGCGTCCAACAGCTAGTTGCAGAAGGTCGACATGAACTCGATGCACGGTGAATCCCAGCTTCCAGGTCGCTATCGGAACCGTTGGCAGGCGACGCAGCTGTACGGAAGCGATGCCGATCACTATGCGGGGCTGTACCTGTCGACCGATCCGCCCGCCGACCAACTCGTCGAATGGTTGAGCTCGAATCGCGAGCATGGCGAGGCAGCATTCGAGCGCGCGCTACATCAGGGCGTGGCGCAGGTGGACGATCCGCCAGACGTGCTTCGGCAGTTCTTTGAAGAGGTCGAGGCAATCCCAACGTGGGTCGACTTCGACGAGATCAACCGTGGGGCGCTGGTCTATCAGCGGTTCGGAATCGCGGGGATGATCATCCTGAGCGCGTGGTCCCTGCTCAACGGCTACCACTCGAGTGCGGCGGTCAAGCCACTCGCGATGACTGGGCAGCTCCGACACAGCCCGCAACGCAGACTCGGGGAGACCGCCAGGTTCGTCAGCGAAGCAACACAGCTCAACGGTTTGAGACGAGGAAGACCGGGGCATGAGATCACCGTTCGCGTCCGTCTGATTCACGCATACGTGCGACGCGCATGTATGAATTCCGAAGACTGGAACGCCAGCGAGTGGGGCATCGCGATCAACCAAGCAGACATGTTTGGGACCCTGCTCGAGTTCTCACTACTGGTCATGGACGGCGTTCGACGCCTAGGTTTCACGATGACCGACGACGAAGCGCACGCCATCTTGAGCCTCTGGCGCTACTGCGGGCATTTGAGCGGAGTCGATCCGTGGCTCCTCTCGCACCTGGCCAGCGAGACGGAAACACGCCGCATCGCCGACCTGATCCACTTGGTTCAGCCAGGGCCCGATGACGACTCGCTCGCACTGGCTGAGGCGCTGCTTCACGTGCCTGGCCAGAACGCGCCCGGTCAGAACCCGAACCTCCTAGCGCGCTTGATCATGCGTGTGCATCACGGGCTCGCGCGCGCATTGAACGGGCCCGAAATCGCCGACAACCTCAGCCTGCCGGACGACGTCTGGCAGTACGTGGAATACCCAGCTCGGGCGATCATCGGGCCGTTTGAGGCGATCCGACGACGGGTTCCGGGTGCGAGTCGAGTCGCCGCGCACATTGGGAACCAGGCGATCCGGCGCGATCTGCAGCGGATTCTGCGCGGAACCGAGCCGGATTTTCTCTTGTAGCGAAGTGCGAGCTTTTGGTCCTGGAGGCGCCACTTCGCTACGATCGCGAGCGAAACTCGGCCCCCGCCGCGTTCGAGAACACCATGGTTCGTCTTTTTGCGCAGTCTACGGATCCGACCTCGCCCGAGAGCGATGACCTCTGGGCCGTGCTGCCGAGCGCGGTTTGGGACCTCGACTTCTCGGGAGTACTCGAGTGGATCGAAGCGCAAGGGTGCCAGGACGCTGCGGAGTTCAAGAGACTCGTTCGCAAGGAAGCCTCCGCGCTCTCTGCGTGCCTCGGACGAACGAAGATTCGCCGAGCGAGCGCGGGCGCCGTGGCGCTGGTCGGAGCCGCAAGTGAAGAGGAAGCGATTCGGCGCATGCCGGAGATCCTCACCGAGGAGTCGAAAGCCGACTTCCTGAGAGTGTTGTTGGCCGCGTTTCGTGATGAGCAAGACGTGCACATCGAGACGGCAATCGTCTCCTGCGCCCTCGAGGCCCGGGATGTGCGTGTTCACTGGCGATTCGTGCGAAGCGCGGAGGGGAAGTTCACGCGCGCGATCGTCCACGCGGTCGACATGACCGACGAGCGCGAGCTCCAACAACGATTGCTTCTGTCTGAGCGCATGTCCGCGATCGGGACATTGACCGCAAGCATCATTCACGAAATCAAGAATCCGCTCACGTTTGTGTGGAATCACCTTCGGACGCTACGCGAAGAGTTCCCGGCAGGGTCAGGATCGGCGGCAGAGCTCGTGAAGGAAGCCTACGAGGGAGCGGATCGGATCCGAGCCGTTGCGAACGAAATCACTGAGCTTTCGCACGGAGGCGAGCTCGCTGAACCCGAGACGGTCGATCTCAAACGGGCACTCGACGGAGCGATTCGAATGGCACAATCCGAGGCCCAACACCGTGCGACGATCGTGAGAGAGTACGAGGACACGACCCTGTACACGCGCGGATCGAGAACGCGAGTGGGGCAAGTGTTCCTGAACCTAGTCGTCAACGCCGCGCAAGCGATCGAGCCTGGCGACCTGCAGCGCAATACAATCACGGTACGGGCGCGCGCGATCGACGGCGACCGGGTGTGCATCGAAGTGCAGGACACGGGCCCCGGAATCCCTGCCCAGCTCCTGCGACGGGTGTTCGATCCGTTCGTCACAACCAAGCCCGCCGGGCGTGGTACGGGTCTTGGTCTCGCAATATGCCGTCGCATCGTGCACTCGTTGGGCGGGACGATCGACATCAAGAGTCACCCCGGCCAGGGTACCGTCGTGCGCGTCGTGCTGAAGCGCGCTTCGCAAGCACCGATCCCACTGTCCGCGCCGCCGCCGTCGATCAGTGCAACCCGACGTGCTGCATGCCAACGCCTTCATGTACTCGTCGTGGACGATGAACCCGTCATTGCACGGTTGATTCAAAAAGCCTTGGTCGAGCACGAGGTGACGATCGCGAACGATGGACGCGAGGCTGTCGCACTGATGGGCGAACGCGCGTTCGATGTGATCCTTTGCGACCTGATCATGCCTGAGATGACCGGGATGGATGTCTACCGGGC
>JBATTM010000491.1:0-13286 GCA_049670545.1 Polyangiales bacterium | reverse complement strand
CTGTAGGGCCGATCCCGAACATCTGCCTCTAGGATGAAGCGTAGCGACCCCTAGGGGCAACCAAAGCGACCCTGGCATCCCCTCAGGCCTCGAAACGCAATTGCCGCATGCGTTCCACCGCGTGATTCACGGAGCGAACGCGACGCTCGTAGTCTCGGGTCAGCTCTTGGATGCGCGCGGCGGCCGCAAGCGTCTGTTCGGAGCTCTCCGAGTGCTTCCGATGAGACTCCTGCAGCTGCAGAACCATGTCGGAGATGTGCTCGATGGCGCCGGTCATCTGCCGGCCGCCCTCAGCCTGCTCTTGGCTGCTGCGCTCCATCTGCTGCGTGATCAATCGCATGTTGTCTGCGCTCTTCATGATCAGCTCGGAACCACGGGCCTGCTCTGCGGTCGCCGCCGCGATCTGTTGGACGGTTTCGGCGATTCGTCCGATCGCGTCGGTGACTTGGCGTGAGCCTTGCGCCTGCTCGACGGTGGCTCGCGCAATCCCACGCACCATCACGGTCGACTGCTTCGATGACTCGAGAATCTTCTTGAGAGCGCTCTCTGCCGCCGCGCTCACCGTGACACCGCGGTCCACCGTCCCTGCGCCACGCTCGACCGCTTCGATCGCGTTCTTGGTTTCTTCTTGAATCGCCTTGATCAGCTCGGCGATCTCTTTGGTCGAGGCGCCAGCACGCTCGGCGAGGTCTTTGATCTCGTCGGCGACGACAGCGAACCCCTTGCCATGCTCGCCGGCCTGCGCTGCGATGATCGCGGCGTTGAGCGCGAGAAGGTTCGTCTGCTCCGCAACGTCGTCGATGACGTTCAAAATGTCGCCAATCGCCTCGATCCGCGATCCCAAGTTCGAGATCTCACTGACGGCCTCGATCGAGGTCGACTTGATGTGATTGATCTCGTGGATCATTTTGACGATCGACTCTGCGCCTGTTTCCGCGTCGGTCGCGACTTCTTCGGACAAACGCGCGGTCTCATTGGCGTTCGACTGGACCTGGTCGATCGAGACGTCCATCTCGTTCATCGACGACGAGGTCTCTTCGGCGGTCAACGCGAGCGCGTCCACGTTCCGCGCGACTTCCTTGATGCTGTAGGTCATTTCCTCGATCGAGGATGCCGTCTCTCGAACGCTCGAGCCGAGATTCGACATGTTCTCAGCGACGGCATTGTTGGTGGCCGTCATTTGCAGGATACTCGACGAGCTTTCCTCGGTGCTCGAAGACAGCGCTTCGACGCGATCGCTGATCGCCTGCAGCGAAATCGCCATGGACTTGAGTGCCCGCGCGGTCTCTTCGACGGCCACCATCTGCTCGCCGAGGCCGTTGGTCAGTTCACGCACGTTCTCGCCGATGACGGTCTCGATCTCGTGAACTTCGCCATGAATCTCGCGAAGCCGTGAGTCGACTTCTTCGAGATTCATCGAAGGCGGCAGGCCCCACATGATGATGATCATCCCAAGGAGGCCGAGGAGCGCCGCGAGAACGCCTGCCGCCTGCACAGTCAGACCGGCCGCGCCGAGCGGGCCCACCGCAAAGGCGAGCGCGAAGCAAATGAACCCCGGAAAAAGATACCGGCTCTTGGCGATCGCCCGAAACATGTCCCCCACTACCGCTCGTCAGGGTATCCGCCCGTCGTGGCCTCAGGCAAGTTACCCCCCGAGGGGCGGATCTTCCGTTCAGAGGGGGTTGGTCAGTAGTTGCATCGAGATCTGAAGCGCCATCGAGTAGTCGCCTTCCATCTTGAGCTTCCCGCCGAGGAAGAGTTCCTGGACGGTGAGTTCCCCGCGGCGAGCGGCGTCGAGGTCGGTGAAGTCCACTTCGGTCGTAAACCCAGGCGTGTCGGGAATCTCAGGGACGTTGAACGCGACCTGCAGGACCACGTCGCCGAGGTCCGGAACGCCCTTGACCTTCGCGGAAAGGGTCATGGGCCGGCCCGCGAGAGCGTCTTCGAAGCGCTTCGAGGCCGTCTGCGCCGCACCAACCGCGACCTCGTCGTTCTCGAGCGCCCCGGCCTGGAGGGCCTCTCCGAGCAGCAACTGGACCGCATCGCCTGGAATTTTCGCGGAGACTTTCAATGGAACCCCTGCGGGGGGCGCATCGCCTGCGGTGAGGCTTCCCTCTGCGGCCGATAGCACGATCGGCGGTTCGCCTTGGACTTCCAGGCGGGCAGCGCCGGTCACGCCTTGGACGTCCGCGAGGATGCGTTGGGCTTGCTCGTCCCCGCCCGAGGCGCGTGTTTGGAGGACTTCGACCCCGCGATTGAATAGGCGCGGGAAGTCGTCACGAAGGAACTGAATGGGTCGTACGGTCATGAGCGGGGGAGTGTAGCAAGATCGGCAGTCGCACCAAGCTGGCGAAACGAGCGAGAATCGGCCACCATCGGGTCGATGGCGGAGGAAGAGCACCGACCTACCGTGCTATTGGTGGGCCAGGGCGAACCGATGCAGGCGGCACTCGGGGAGGCGCTGAGGCGCCACGGTGTTTCCGTCGCGGCGTCGGCGACCGATGAACTCGAGAATGCGGTTCGCGTGTACGCACCCGACCTCGTCGTCTTGATCGGCGACGCGTCGGTTCGCGGAGGCGCCGGAATCGTGCAGCGCATGGCCGCCAATCGCGCGACCGACGTGCTTCCAGTCGCGGTCGTCTCGAACGAGGCCGTGCTGAAGCACGAGGGTCCCGATTTCCGCAGCGGTGCCGTGGCGATCGTGCCGCGTGGCGCTGGGGCCGACACGATCGCGCGACGTCTCGCGGAGCTCTCCCGCGAAGTCCCGGAGCGACTCGGAATCGCACGTGGCGAACTGACCGAAGAGAACCTCAAAGACGTGGTGGCGCTGGTGTCGAGCGACCACAAGACGGGCTTCTTGAGCGTGCAGTCGCCCAAGGGCGTCGTCGAAGGGATGCCGATCGTCGTCGAGACAGAGTCCCCGAGCGCACATCACACCGAGGTGATTCTCGACCGGCTGCGTGAGGCGATGGACCAGTCTGACGAGCTCGAGTACGAGTTTCACGAAGCGAGCGGGGGACGACTCTCCACGCTGCCGGCGCCGATCCCCTCGACGCAGCCGGCAGTCGGTGAGCCGTACACGATCGAGGGCACGCGCATGGTGATCCTCGATTCGGAAGAGCTTCGGGCGGAAAGATTCGCCAATGTCCTGTACACCAAGGGCGTGCGGGTCGCGGCAGCCGATTTTTCGACGGCCGTCATCCCTAGAATTCGCGAGGTCGACCCGCAGATCATCGTGATGGATTCGAACGCGGTGGGCGGCCAAGGGATCGAGTTCGTCCGCGCGATCCGCAAAGATCCACAGCTGCGATGGGCGTCCATGCTGGTCGTCCGATGGGAGGACTTCTGGCCCGCCGACTCGGAAGAGGCGGAGCCCGATCTCAGGCATCTCGCGATGCGGATCAAGCCACTGGTCGAACAGGACGCGGAGGTCGCACGGCGGGTGGTCGACGAGATCGACTTCGATACCCGCCTCGAACTGATCGGGCCCGGTCGACTGCTCCGCGCCCTTGGCTCCGTCGCGGGAGTTCGGCACGTCTCGATCCGCGGCAACAAGCGAAGCATCGAGATCGACATCGCCGACAACGCGATCGTCGGCGCGTACGCGTCCCTGCGCGAAGATACCCCGCAAGATCTTCAAGGTCTCCCTGCGCTCACCGCGCTGTGGAAGATGAACACGGGCCGAGTCTCCGTGCGGGAGCAAGACCTTCCCTCGATCGCGAATCTGATGATGCCGGTCGATGAAGCCCTCGGCGTCGTCGCGAACGAGCTCGATGCCCTCGGTAACGAGAGTGGCGTGACCGGCGATGCGCCAACGGTACCACCGGCGACACCGGAGGCGCAGGACAAAGCAACGATGCCGCCAGGCGCGATCGCGGCAGACGAACTCGACGAGATTCGAACGATGGCGCCGCCACGCTTCCGCCACTTGCAGGCGACGGCAGGCGCGGTCACGCAGGGGTTCGTCGGCGAGGAAGCCCCCACGAACAAGGTCCCGCAGCTGCTCGCGAAGGTCGAAACCGAGCGAAGAATCTTCGAGAACGCGGGCGCAGCCCAAGGGGGTGTTCGGGAGAGCAACGGCCCCGAACGGCACATCGACCTCGCCGCGACTCGGCCGCCTCAAAAGCGAACACAGATGGGGCTCGCCCCGGCCTTCGAGATGCTTCCGGACGATTCAGATGCGGCGCCCCCGCCCGCCACGCCACCGCCACCGCCGATCGGAAGCAGGAGACCGTCCCGCGGACCGCTGTTTGCGGACGAGGCACTCGAGCACGAACTCGCCCCGATGCTCGAAGGTCCTGCGACGATTCTGGCACCCGCAGCCACGCAATCGCCTCGCGCATGGATCCCGATCCTCTTGCTGGTGGCGCTCCTCGGAGGGGGCGGGTTCCTGCTGTGGCAGTTCGTCCTGAGCAGTGATTCGAACTTCATGGCGGCCGCGGAGGTCGAAGGCGACGCCGACATCGCCGCTGCGCCCCTCGAAAACGCGGCCCCGGAGATTCGTGAACCAGACGCGATGCCCGAACCTCAAGCCACGGAACGACCCGCCGCGGACGAAGCACCCGCCGAGGAAGACCTGGCGGAAGCCGCGCCCGAGGAACCGGAGCCACAGATCGAGGCGGCCCAGAAGCCAAGCGGCGCGGACGAGGCCCGGGCCAAGACGCCTGAACTCGTGATCCCGACCCAGAATCTCCCGAGAGATCCGGACAGGGCGTCGGATGTGTTGGTGCATCGCGCCCTGCCCCTGATCCGACAGGGCGAGCTCAAGCGGGCAGAGGCGACTCTCGATCGGGCTTGGGAGCTCGACCCCAAGAACCCGCAGGCGATGGCGGGATACGCGACGCTCTACGTGCGCGCCAAAGATGGAGAGCGAGCCGAGAAATGGGCGGAGCGAGCCGTATCGCGCCGGCCCAAACGGGCCCAATACCGCGTGCTCCTTGGCGACGCGTTGATGCTTCAGGGGAAGGACCGCCAGGCTCGACGAACTTGGCGAAAGGCACTCGCTCAGGATCCCGAGAACCGTGCAGCGCGCGCGCGGTTGGCCAAGTCACAAGACTGACCCGCAGAATAGTTGCCTATTGAGAGGCCCGAAGCCTAGCGTCGGGCATGGCTCGTCGAATCGGCTTGATCGTCGCACTCCTTGGACTCAGCGGCTGCTTACTCCAAAACCTCAGTCCCGAAACGCGGCTTCGCGATTCTGTCATCGAACTGAACGAAGGTGCGCGGTGGGGTCGCATGGATGTCGCTGCGGGTCATGTCTCCCCGTACTTCCAGAATGAGTTTCGGCTCTCGCACTTGCGGTGGGGTCGTGAGATCCAGATCGCGGACAGCGAGATTCTCGCGGTCGACGCCAAGACTGAGGATGACGGAACCGGCGCATCGTCGCGTGTGGCCGTCCGCTGGTACGACCAGAACACGATGGTCATTTCACAAACCGTGATTCGGCAGTCGTGGCAGAAGCACAAGCAAACCTTCCTGCTCACGAGCGAGTCGGTCGAGAGCGGCCACCCGGAGCTCCTGTCGATTCCGCAAGGCCAACAGCCGACCGAGTCCCCGGAGCGACAAGAGGAAGAGTACGAAGATTTCGACGACGCGCAGTGGAGCAGCGTCTACTGATCACGTGATGCCGACGGCGCGTCGGACCCGCGTCATCGTCGCATGCGCGATTTCACGCGCCTGACCTGCACCCCGCTGCAAGATGCGCTCGAGCTCTGTCTCGTCCGCGCGAATCTCGAGATAGCGCTCCCGCATCGGGCCGATCTCCGCTTCAAGCGCCTCGTAGAGATCCTGTTTGGCGTGGCCCCAACCGTAGCCGGGACCCGCGAGCTTGGTTTCCACCTCGGCGGCCCGCTCGGAAGCGACGAGTTGAACCAGGTCATGCACCGTCGTGCCCTTGGCGACAGTCGAGTCATCGAGCGCGTCGGAGCTGGTCTTGATGCCCATCACGACCTTGCGCAGCTTCTTCGCGGGCTCGAAGAGCGGAATGCCATTGCCGCGGCTCTTGCTCATCTTCTCGCCATCGGTGCCGGGGACGAGTGGCGCCTCACTGATCAGCGCGTCGGGAACCACCAGGGTATCGTCGCCGTACAAGTGGTTGAGTCGTGACGCAACGTCGCGGGTCAGCTCGAGATGCTGCTTCTGGTCTTTGCCGATCGGAACGACGTTGGTGTCGTAGAGCAAGATGTCTGCCGCCATCAAGATCGGATAGTTGAAGACTCCGGCGTTTGGCGACTCGCCGCGTGCAAGGGCGTCTTTGTAGGCGTGGCCTCGCTCGAGCTGCCCGGTCGCCAGAAGGCAGCTCAACACCCAGGCCAGCTCGAATACTTCGGGGACGTCCGACTGCCGGTAGAGGAGTGTCTTGTCGGGATCGAGCCCGGCGGCGAGCCACGTGGCGGCGACGTCACGAACGAACGTCCGCAGATCGTTTGGATCGCGCACGGTGGTGAGCGCGTGGTAGTCGGCGATGAAGTAGAGCGTTCGGTACTGACCGACCAGCGAGAGCGCGGGGCGAATCGCACCGAGGTAGTTCCCGAGATGCGGGAGGTTCGTCGGCTTGATCCCGGTCAACGAGGTCTTCACGGGGCGGAGATTGTCCCAAGTGGACAGGCGCGGCAACCGGGGTAAGAACGTGCACCATGGTTGATCGTCCTTTCAAGGTGCTCGGGATTCAACAAGTCGCCGTGGGCGGGCCAGACAAGTCTGCGCTCCGCAAGCTGTGGGTAGACACACTCGGCTTGACCCCCGCGGGCAATTTCCGAAGCGAAAAAGAAAACGTCGACGAGGACATCGTCACGATGGGCGGTGGTGCGTTCACGGTCGAAGTCGACCTGATGCAACCGATTGACCCGGACAAGAAGCCGCGCGTCGATACCCCTCCGCTCAACCACATCGGCCTTTGGGTCGACGACCTCGAGGCCGCCGTCGCTTGGCTCGAGGCGCAAGGCGTCCGGTTCACGCCCGGGGGAATCCGCGAAGGCGCCGCCGGCCACAAGGTGTGCTTCATTCACCCGAAAGGGAACGAAGCCACCCCGATCGGCGGTCAGGGCGTGTTGATCGAGCTCGTGGAGGCGCCGGCCAGCGTCGCCGAAGCCTTCGCGTCGCTCTAGCGACGGCGCCAGGCTAGCTGTAGCCCATCCACGCGGATATCGGATTTCCGTGGGGGGATCCGTACTTCCTCGAGGACGGGCTCGTACCGCGCGGTCTCTTCTCGAAATGCGTCGAGCTCTGCTTCGAAGTCGGTTTCGAGGGCACGCTGCTCGTCGGACACCTCACGCGCCTCCTGCTCCGCGCGCGCTACATCTTCGCGCTCTTTGGCGATGCGGCCGGCACCGCGCGCCGTGGTCGTCGCGCGACCGAGTCCGCGGCTGCCGAACACGGCGCCAAGGATCGTCGCGCCCATCGAGATACCCGTCTGTAACTTCTGGCTGTCGTACTGGTCCTTTTCGCGGGCGACGCGAGACTCCGCGCGCCGTACGCGTTTTTCCATCTGCGCGAGCTTCTTGTCGAGACGGGCTTGGAGCGTATCGAGCTTGGCATCGCGCCTCTCACGGTACGCGAGTTGGGCGCGTGCTGCGAAGTCGGCCTTCGTTTCGTCGGGCGCTGAGCGCAACTTGAGCCCCTTGCATGCCCACATCGTCCTGGGCTGGGTCGCGTGGACGTGACGCTTGAGCGATGCGCCGTAAGACCGGAACTTCGACTTCGAAGTCGACCCGGACGGAAGCGTCAGGAAGGTTGCGCCCTCGGGCGGCGCATCAAAGAGCTCGAGGGCATCGGGCTCGAACAACGTGGCCGCGCTCCAGGGCTCCGCGTCGCCGAGCGGCGCGATGGCCGTGTGGTCCGTCCAGGTATCGAGTCCGAACGAAGCACGGGTGTGGTGAAGAGACACCTTCGCGATCAGGTGAGGCGCGTACGTTCCCGGGGCTTCGTCCAGAAACACCTGGGTGATGCCCACGGGGAGCACGGGAGGAGGTCCTTGCGCGGCCCCCCCGACACTTGGCGCAGGTCGTGGCTCCACCGCCGATGCAGGGGTTGGGTCGTTGGGCGTGAGGCGTTGGATCTGGGCCCGAGTGAGAGGCCCGCGGAGGTACGACATCGCCCAGCGTGTGTGAAACAGAACGGGCTCGGCTTCATGGGCGTTATTGACCAAGAACACGCGGCTTCGCAGGCCCCCGAGGAGGCGTTCGATCTCCCCACGCCGCAACCGTTGCCCAGCGGCCTCCGAGGCCCCCTCGAGCCCATCGACGACACGCGCGACGTCGCGCTCGGTTTGGAGGCGCCCGAGAAACCAGGTGCCGCAATTCGAAAGTGCTTTGTAGTCGATGTCGACCGGGTTCTGGGTCGCGAGCACGACGCCCAGCCCGTACGCTCGCGCTTGCTTGAGGAGTGTGAGGAGTGGGCCTTTCGACGGAGGCTCCGACACAGGCGGCAAAAACCCGAACACCTCGTCCATGTAGAGGATCGCCCGAAGGCTGGAAGTCCCTGACTGCTTCCGCGTCCATGCCACGACGCGGCTCAACAGCGTGCTCACGAAGAACATTCGTTCGGCGTCACTGAGGTGCGCAATCGACAGAATGCTGACGCGCGGCTTTCCGTCTTCAGTCCAGAGTAGCCGCTGGATGTCGAGGGGTTCGCCCTCGAGCCAGGTGGTAAAGCCCGGCGCCGCGATCACGCCGTTGAGGCGCATCGCGAGCTTCTGACGCTCAGCGGATGGGTAGAACGTCTCGATGTCCATCACGCCGATTCGGTCGAGGGGCGGCGAGCCAATCGAACGGATCAGCGTGCCGAGATCGACGGACTCGCCCCTCCCCCATGCGTGCGCCACGACGTTCGAGAGCAAGATGTGCTCCTTGCTATTGATCGGGTCCGGCTCGATTCCAATGAGCGCCAGGATGCCGGACACGGCGCTGCCGATCGCCTCGCGGGTCCAGTCGTCGTCCGGGGACGCATCCGAGGGCGGCGTGAGCACATCGAGCACACGGAGAGGGCGGCCGGCGCTGCTCCCGGGGGTGTAGATCGAAAATTCGACGGCGTCTCGGAGCCGCTTGATCCGGTCACCGTCCTGACCCCAACCGGCAAGACCTTCGCGCCAGCGCGTGGCGATCGTCTTGGCGTGCTCCGCGACGGTGGCCCCAGCCCGTTCGGCTTCCGCAGGGTCGATCCAGGGTTCGAAATCCGCAGGCGCCAGGTTCGGAAACGTCAGTAACAGGTTGCCGAGATCGCCCTTGGGATCGATGCACAACGCGGGGATGCCATCGATCGCGGCCTCTTCGAGGAGGGAAAGGCACAGGCCCGTCTTGCCGCTGCCCGTCATCCCCACACAAACCGCGTGGGTCGTCAGGTCTTTCGCGTCGTAGAGGAGCGGAATCTCGGTGGGCTCACCGGCCTGTGCATCGAAACGTCGGCCAAGATAGAACGCACCGAGTTTCTCGAAGTCGGTCACGGATTGGTGGCCCCGAGTTGTGGCTGCGCCGCCAAGAGCTTCCGCGCCATCTCGAACTCGTAGAAGCTGATCATGTTGGTATCGAGTACGCGCTGAAACTGGGCTTGGGCGTTGGCGCGGTCGCCGGCGACGTACAAGCGTGCGCCCTCGTAGAAGAGCGCCTCGGTCTCTTCACCAAGGCTCGACGCGACGGTCAGCAGTTCGTCGTAGCTGATGTCTTGTGCGCCGAAGCGGGCCAATCGCCCCCACCAGTTGGCGGGCTTGCCGAGACGGCGCAGTAGGTCGGTGTGCTCTGCGCTTGGCGGTTGCTCGGCCCGGGCCGCGATGAACTGCATCCAAAGTGTGAAATACACCTTCCACTCGGGGGGCAGATTGAGTTGCAGTTGGGCACGGCGCCATACTGAGGTCGCGAAGTCGTAGTCGGGATCGGCGACGACCATGTGGGACAAGATCGTCGCATACACCTCTCGCCATTGGGGCGCGAGGGCCATCGCGCTCTCGAACGCGTCGAGCGCCTCGTCGTGTCGGCCGAGGTGATCCAGCAACACCCCGCGACGGATCTCGACGAGCGCTGCGGTTGGACCTTCGACGAGACCGACGGCTTCGCTCCACGCAGCCAGCGCTTTTTCGTAGCTCTTCTCTTGGGCCGCAGACCGGCCCTGTGCACCGTCGACGTCGCCGAGATGCTCGAGGACCTCTGCGCGATGGAGCGCGTCGCTCATCGTGTTCGAGGGGATCAGGGCGAGTGCGCGCTCATAGAAGGGCGCGGCTTCATCGGGGCGACCGGTTCGCTCGAGGAGGCGCCCAAGCTGAAGGAGGGCATTCGCGTTCTCATCGCGCTCGATGCTCGCCAGAAAACGGCGTTCCGCCTCTGCCACGTCACCGGCGTTCATCTCGAGCATCCCGATGAGCAGCTCGAGCTGGTCGGGAGCGATCGGAGGGGTCGATTCAGGCCATTTCGCCAGACGGTCGGCGAGGATCTGCTCGGCTCCTTCGGCAAGCGCATTCGAACGCTCGGGGTGCGGGTCCATCAGTCGACTTTCGATGAAGTCGTCGAGCTGGCTCAGCGCCTCGTCGTAGAGCTCGAGCATGTCGGGTGCGAGTTCGATCGCGCTCACGTACCAAGCGGTCGCGTCGGCAAACCGTTCTTCTTCAGCGGCCACGCGCGCGAGGCAGCGGCGAAAGCGAAAATCCGCGGGGAAACGGGTGAGCGAGCTCCGACATAGCCCAGACGCGACGTCGGGGCGCGCAACCGAGAAGCCTTCGACCAACTCGAACGTCGCGTCCGCACCTTCGACACCAGGGCCCCGGGCTGTCCGGAGCAACTCGAGGAGACGCACCTGCAGCTCGCCGCCCGGCCCCATCGCCTCGACCTGACGAATGGCGGAATCCACGTCCCCGAACGCAAGGTACACGGCGGCCACATCGAGGGGTGCGATGCGCCAGATGCGGTTGGCGATCGCCCCGTAGCGTCCAGTGAACTCGGTGGTTTCGGCACCGACTGCATCACGGCGGGCGATGTACAAGGAGGCGAGCGTATCGAGAACCACGGGTGCTGGTGTGATTCCGGCGTGGTCCGTCCACACGCCGAGAAGCTGCCCGTAGCGCGGCAGCGGATCGTCGACTTCGGCGCGCGCCTCACGCCCCCAAAGCGCGACTTCGTCGTACTTGCTCTGGTAGCCCTGCTTCTGCGTGAGGCGGGCGAGAAGGAAGTACGCGGCGAGCACGCGCCCTTCATCGCCGAGGTGACCGCCGCGATCGGCAACGAAAGCTGCGATCGGTTCGAGGTCGGCGGGCAGCACCCCCGATTCGAAATCGGAAGGTTGAAGAACGTCGGGAAGCCGCTCGAGTTGCGCGACGACACCTTGATAGTCACCGATGTCGGCGAGACTCTGGGCTTCGCTCAGGATGGTGGCGATCAGCCTGTCCCGAAGCTCGACGCGTTCGGTGTCCGTGGGCGCCATGCGCATGTAACGCCGCGACTCGTCCGGGTACTCGGCCCGTGGGATCGGCTCTGCAGATCGGACGGGAGCCGTGCCGGTTCTCCCTGACCGCGAATGGCCGCAGCCCACCGCAAACGCGAGCAGGCCAAGCAGGAACAGTGACTGAACTTTCATGACGCCCAGCCGCTATAGCAGGGTCAGCCGAGCAGGGCAGGCGCATATCTTGCCTGATACCCCGCCCTCCATGGCAGGCTACGCACCATCGTGGGTGGTTACATCAAGGCCGCGTTGATCGCATTGGCGCTCCCCATACTCAACACGTTCTTCATGGCGTTGGCTGGTTTCGTTCAGTTGAAGACCGTCTCGGTGGGGGTGGGCGAAGCCTTGGTCGCAGCGGGACAGGTCCCACTGAACATCGCGCTCGCGCAGGCCGCAAGCGTGGGGGTTCTGTTTCTCATCGCGTTTCCCCACAGGTCACGCGAAGAGAGCTTTCTCGAGACCGTACACGTCAAGCCGCTGGTGGGAGGTCTGGTCGCGCTGTGTTTCGTCTTGGGCGTATCGCTTCAGTTCAGTTTTGCGGAGATCTACAACCTCGGTCAGGAGATCTGGCCGACGAGCTTTGACGAGCTCTCCCGGCGATACCGCTTGCTCAACCCGACGACCTGGTGGGGTGGCGTCTCCATCCTACTCGGACTCGTGCTGGTCGCACCCGTGAGCGAAGAGCTGGTCTTCCGAGGCTGGCTGCTCCCCATGCTCAAGGCGCGATACGGCACCGTCGCCGCGCTGCTATGGAGCTCGATCTTGTTTGGTCTGGTTCACAGAGAACCGTCGGCCATCATCTACGCCACGCTTGGAGGCCTCATCCTCGGCGTGATCGCCCTACGAACGCAGTCGACGCTCGCGAGCATCGCCGTTCACGCAGGCGTCAACGCGACACCGCTACTCTTGCCGGTGACCGTCGCGCGGATCGACGGCTTCAATACGCTCACCGAACAAGTCGAGCACATGAACGCGTGGCTCGTGGTCGGGGCTCTCGCCGCGAGCGCGGCTCTCTTGGCCCTCATCTGGCGCGCCACGGAGCCGCCCGCGTAAAGAGGAACACTGCGTCAGACGCGCTCGACGTCGATGACGCCTTGGAGCTTCGCCACACCGCGCATGATCTCGCGCAGCCGGTCGAGATCCCCGATGCGAAAGTGAAACATATTCTCCGCACGCCCGTCTTTGGAAAGGCACGACGCCTCGTTGATGCTGACGCCATTCGAGGAGAACACCGACGACACCGACGCGAGAATCCCCGAGCGATCGTCGGTCATCACGCGGAGCGAGACGGGAAGATCGACACTGACACGGTCGGCCCAACTCACCTGCACCCTGCGCTCTGGGTCGAGCTCGAGGACACGCGGGCACCCACGCCGGTGCACGGACACGCCACGCCCGCGCGTGATCCACCCAGTGACCGAGTCCCCAGGCACGGGATTGCAGCATTGGGCGAATCGGACGAGCATGTTGTCGAGCCCCTGGATCCGAATGCCAGTCCCGTCGTCCACGTTCTTCGAGACGCGCTGTACCGTTCGCTCGATGATTCCGGGGCGCAGACTCTCGCGCTCGCCCTCCTCGTTCGGCACGACCGCCTCCATCACGGTCGGAAGCGCTAGCTTGCCGATCCCGATCCGTGCGTAGAGCTCCTCCTCACCGCCCGTACGGAAGCGCGACAAGACCGTCTTTGCGCGGTCGCTCTTCAGAAACCGAGACAGGGAGAGCTTGTTCTTGCGCATCTCTTTCTCGAGCAACTCGCGGCCGAGTTGAATCGCCTGCTTCCGTTCTTCGAGACGAAGATACGCTCGAATCCTCGAACGCGCGCGGCTGGTGATAGCAAACTCGAGCCAGTCTTTGCTCGGGTGGTG
>JBATTM010000490.1:0-4481 GCA_049670545.1 Polyangiales bacterium | reverse complement strand
CGGCCTATCAGCGGGGCATCGAGCGGCTCCCCAACGACCCGTTGCTCCTGAACAACTACGGCGTCGCGCTTCGTAGCGCGAGGCGTTACGAAGAGTCGATCAACGTCCTCGAGACCGCCGGCAAGATCAAGCCGCATGACCCTGAGATCGTACGAAACCTCGCGATCGCAACTCGGGGTGCCGAGCGATACCGGGAAGCCGTGCCACTCTACGTCGAAGCGATCGGGCTGAACGGGAAGGACAGCGGCCTCCTATTCGACCTCGCCGTTTGCTACGAGAAACTCGGCAAGACCAACGCGGCGATCGCGACGTACGAAAAGTACATCGCCGCGACCAAGAAGTCAGATCCGGCGGCAGCAAAACGAACGCAATCGACCGTCGACCGACTCAAGAAGCAATAGCGAGGTCTTCGAGCACTGCGGTGGCCGCGTTGTGACCAGCCGCGCCGATCACCGAGCCCGCGGGATGGCATCCCGCTCCGCAAGCATAGAGCCCATCGATCGGAAGCCGGGTCGGGAAACGCTCGTCGAAACCGTACCGATTGTCGAGGTGATGAATGTGGCCGCCCGTGATGCCGAAATGAGACTCGATCGCGGGTGGCGTCAACACGAACGAGTCGACGATCAGGTCCGAGGTTCCCGGCGCGAACCGGTCGCAGATCTCGAGCAGATGTTTAACGTATCCGGCCTCCTCCGCTTCCCAAGTCGACTCGGCCAACGCGTATGGAACCCATTGGACGAAGAGCGCCGAACTATGCCGTCCGCGCTCGTCCCGTAGACTCGGATCAAGCGTGGTGTGGATGTACCACTCGATGGACGGCTGATCGGGGAGCCGCCCTTCCGCGCACGCGGCAAACGCCCGGCTGAGGCTCGCCTTGCAGTCGTTCTCGGGTAGCAAGTGGATCGTAGCGCCGTGCTGCCCATGTCGTTCTCGAAGGCACGAAAACCGAGGAAGGTCGCGAAGGCAGAGATTCACCTTCATGCTGACTCCCGTCAGAGCGTGGGATTCGGTCCACGAAGCGAGTGCGGGCGGACAGGCGTCGGCGAGCAGGCCTCGGGTCGTGAAGGGATCGGCATTGGAGACGACGATATCCGCAGCCACCCGATCACCCGCGTCGGTCACGACCCCGATCGCCACCCCGCGTTCGACTTCCACGTGATCGACCCGGGTGTTGCGAAGGACCGTGACCCCCGCCCGTATCGCGGCCTCCGCCAGCGCTTGGGTGACGCTGCCCATGCCGCCTCGAACGACCATCCAAGTTCCGTTCGATCCCGGAAGGCGACACATGTTGTGTGCAAGGAAGTTCATCCCACTGCCCGGGGTATCGGCGTCCCCGTGAAACCCCGTCAATCCGTCGGTCACGGCATACATCGCTTCGAGCAACTCGCTCTTGAATCCGAAGCGGCCGAGGTAATCGGACACCGAACCGCGACAGAGCTCGAGGAAGGCACGACGGAGTGCCGGCCGAACGTACCGTGACGCCACCTCCTCCAGTCCAGTCGGAAGCATCAACCAACTAGGCGCCAGGTCTTCGCGGAGCTGCGACAACTCTTCTTGCAGCATGAGATGAGCCCGGGCGTCGGCCGCGGAGAACTCGCGCGCGATCTGATCCGCGTTGCGACGCTCGTCCGAACCGAAGAGCAGGTACCTCGCGCCGGTCGTCGGCAGGAAGTAGTGCGGATCTCGAGCGATGAGCGGAAGGGTGATCCCGAGCATCGCCATGAGTTCTGGCGGCATGAGGCCGAGCAAGTAGGCACCGGTCGACTGCCCCACACCCGGCGCCTTCACGAACGGATACTCGGTCCGGCACGCACCGCCGACTTCCGCCATGGCCTCCACGACGGTGACCGAAAGGCCAGCGCTCGCGAGCAGGTTCGCCGCAACCAGACCGTTGTGGCCCGCTCCGATGATGACGACGTCCGCGCGCAGCATGGCTACTTGAAGAAAAAGGTGAGACCCGCTTCGAGGCTCCACGCGTTGTCGGGCGTCCCTGTCGGCATCCGAAAATACCGCGCCCACCGTCCCCGAAAATCTACGCCGAGAAAACTCAGGAATCCGTACCCGATTCCGCCGAGGACTGTGATCGTCCCCGTCCCTTCGTGTCGGAACGGCGCGTCGGGGATGTCGGAAGGTACCGGTACGCCGAGATAGCCGCCTCCGAACCCCAGGCTGAGTCGTGCTTTCTTCACGTTCTTGCGAAGCGCGATCAGGCCACCCGCGCCGAAGCCGGGGTTCTTGAGACCAAAACTCTCGCCCAGCCAATGGAAATACGCACCTAAGTGGAGCGGGCCCACCACGCCATAGCTTCCGTCGAGCCACAGGCTCGGCTGCCACTTGCGGCCCGTCGAATACTTGGAGATCGTCGCCCCGTACACCGCGTCGATGACCACGCGATCATGGTCCGCCGCCGAGACGATCGTCGGCGCACTCGCCCCCAACAGCACGAGGATCAGCAGGACTCGCATACGCGACCCCTGTTATCACAGCTACGCGGAGCGCTCGAAAAGATGCGCGGCCTCAGCCACAGGTGGCCTGAATGATCGGTTCGGCCACCTTGAACTTGTTCAGGAACTCTTTGCGACCCGACCTCATCTGGTCGACCCACGCGCGGTACTCATCGGACCGGCCGGCGCCCTCGAAAAAGCGTCGTGGCTCGAGAATCTCAGGAGGCACGCGCTCGACGAGGCCCGCGTTTTCCGGTGCGTCACAATCGACGATCTCGTAACCAAAATCCGGATCCCGCTTCCATTTGATCGAGTCGCTCAACAATGCCTCGAGCATGGCGCTCGAATGCCGAATCTTCACCTTGAGCGCGTTGTCATGCTTGACGTCGTTGGCATCCCCACCGATGTACCCGGTGTTCATGAGCCACATGGTGACGTCCGGCATCGTGTGTGCGATCTCCGCGAACCGCTCCGCCTGAAGGCCATGCTTGGCCGGGAAGAACGGCTGCGTAAACGGTGAGCGCGTCTTTCCGCGCTCTTTTCCGGCAGCGCTGGTCTTCGAAGTCTCGCCCAACATGAAGTATCCCGCCGCCTGTGCCGGAGACGTGAAGCGAAGGATGCCTGGCATTGCGGCGTCGGCCCCCTCGTCGCGGTTGAGAATTCCCATCGACCTCACTTGCGGAATCCTGTGAAGATCGGCGGCGCCTGGAATCGCACTCATCGGGACGATCGAACGACCGTTCTGGGTCCACTTCACGAAGTCCCAGCCATCCGCTGGCACACCAAGCTCGTCAACGACCTCACTCGACGCGATCTCACCCGAGATGAACTTGTCGAGTTTGGCGGCATCCGCCCCGGTGTTGATCAAGATGTCGCGAAGCCGCGCGGCGTCATCGGTGGTGAGAAGACCCTTGTTGAAATCAAACGAGCCATCGGCCTCGAGGAACGCGTTTTCGAGCCACGCATCGGCTCCGATCGTGGCGTTGTAGATGATCGGCTCGGTCTCGAGCGCGAGGCCGTCGATCTTCGCGAAGCAGCCATTCTCGGTAATCGAGAGCGCGCCATGCGGCCACAACGCGACCATGTCGTCTTGGATTGGTTCGGTGAGATCGCCTTGCTTTGAAAACGTGGTGGTGGTCTTGCCTGTGCCCGAGAGCCCCATGACTGTCATGGTCACGCGATCCCCCTCGGAGCGTGTCACCGCCTTGGCCCCCGCGTGAAGGACGAGCCCGCCTTCGCGGTAGACGTAGTGATTGAGCATCCGGAGGACACCCTTCTTCGACTCGCCGAAGTAGTCGGGCCCCATCACGTGGGTGGTCCAGTTCTCCATGTCCACGATGATCGCCTGCCGCCCTGGCATATCGTCCAGCATCAAGTCCGGGGTGTAGATCAATCGAAACGTGGGTTTGAACGGTTCCGCGAGCTGGTTCGCGCTCTCCACGTCCGATCGCGGGAAGGCGAGAATCTGCTGCATCCCCGCGATGTTCGCCCCCTCGGGCGTGTAGAGCCACGTCGCGCCGAACGCCCGCTCACCGAGGCCGACATAGCCGTCGACGGCGATGAGCGTTCCGCGGTCGGCGATGTACTTGGCCTGTCGCTCGATCAGCCCGCGGGCCTTGGCTGGATCGATGATCTGGTGACTCCATCGATCCTCGGTGTCGATGATGTAGGTGTACTGGGCCATGCGGGCCTTGTTGCGCGACACCTTGTTGACGCTGCCGGTCTTCGTCCGCTGGACGTTCGGCGTGTGAGCAACGGCAAGCTCGCGAAGCTCCGACTGCGACGGGTTGTCGACGTACTCGACTTGGAAGGGGCGCGGATTCGCGGGGGTGACCATAACCTGTTTTCCCTTTTCCTTCAGCTCGGCCGCTAGGGGCCAAAGAAGCGTCCAGACAGCTCAGAGGTTGGGATATGACAATGTTTCTCGGATGTGTCCAGGGGCAACGAGAGTTGCCGTCGGGAAGCGAAGAACTAAGCTGCGCGCCGTGCCTGCGCAGCGCCACGGTCTCGATTTGGCAGCCCCGATCGATCTTGCGT
>JBATTM010000489.1:0-2018 GCA_049670545.1 Polyangiales bacterium | reverse complement strand
CGGCGGCGACGACGACCTGATGGGGTTCGTCTTCGGCTACCAAGACCGTGGGCGCTTCTACCTCTTCGATTGGAAGGGCGCGTCCCAGGGCCATCCGACCGGCGTGGGTCTCGCTCCCGTCGGGATGACCGTGAAGGTCGTCGAGTTCATCGAGGACGTGGAGCCGCAGGACCCGCCCGACCCCATGGTCCAAATGCGAAACGCCGACATTTGGCCGATCGATGGGAGCGTCAACGTACGACCCCTCGCGCGCCCCGTACCGCTGAGCGAGACGGATGACCCAGGCTGCGTGGGAGACACGTTGCCGTTCCGTTGCACGCTCTGGCACAACGACGTCCCGTGGCAGCAGAACGTCGAGTACCGCTGGACTCTCGAGCATCGCAACGGTGTGTTCCGAATCGAGGTGCGCGATGAAGACGAGGCCCTCCTCGAATCCTGGGTCATCGAAGACGACACCTACACGAACGGTCGCTTCGGCCTCTACAACTTCTCCCAAGGCGGCGTCACCTACGAAGCCTTCTCCCAAGAACTGATTCCGCCAACGTGCTCGGCGATCGCGGGGGAGTGAGTCGGGTTCTACACGGAGGGAGCGCGCCTAGAACTGAGAGGCTTCGTTCTCGTCGCACGAAGGGAGAACGCGAGGGGAAACGAAGGCATATCCGGAGGCAAGCTCCACATGAGCTGAGGATCGCGCGTCATCGAGGGGAAGTTCTGCCAGGGGATGCGGTCGTGCTCATGAAGGAAGTCTAAGTCTAGGCCAGAGGTAATCGTAGCGTCCACGATCGCGGAGAGGGGATGAAGCCATTCATAAGCCGTCGCATTCTGCAGTCGATCAGGAGCTCCCGTATACGTGTGGACCTCCTGTGACATGACCGGCTCGGCGCCCTGGAAGTAGGCGTGGCGCGGGGAGAGCCGACCGTCTTCGCGTTCCTCGAGCGCCATTGCAGCCGGGTGGCCTTCGAGAAGGTAGAACGAGCCGCCGGGTACCAGGAGTTCCGTGGCCACCTGCACCCATCGGCAAATATCGGGAACCCAGTTGATCGCTCCCCAGGTTGCGAAAACCAAGTCGAAGAGTTCTGGGATCGCGGATGCGGCATCGTAGACATCTGCCTCCACGAACGTCGCGTCGATGGCGCACTCCTCGGCGAGCCTCCGGGCCGCTGCGATCGCCTCATGCGAGAAGTCGAGGCCCGTGACACACGCCCCACGTCGCGCCAGGCACAAGGTGTCGAGTCCGAAGTGGCATTGCAGGTGAAGGACGCGCTTGCCAGCGAGGTCGCCCAGTTCCTCGCTCTCGATTGGGCCCAACACATCGACGCCGCGTCGAAAATCATCGATGCGGTAGACTCCGGTAGACGACCGCATGTGGACCGCGACCGACTCGTCCCACCGGCGCCGATTGGCATCGAAGTAGCGCTTCAACGGTATTGTCTTCCGCATCGTCTATCCCTAACAGAAGATCGCAGGAAGATCCGACCGCCGTCGGGCGACATCCCGTTCGAAGCGCCGCCACATCACGGGGGCGGATCGGCGCACCCCGCAGCATAGGTTCCCTGAGTCCCCTCACTGCATGTCCCGGGGCCGAAGAAATCGCAGCAAGACGGAGTGACGCACGCCGTGTATTGGTTTGGCTTGATCGTGACAACGCAGTCGCCATTCTCCATCGCAGCTGCGACGTCCGCGACAACATAGGTTTCCTTACCGACTCCGAACACCGCCGGGCTTCTGGAGGCGATCGAACAATCGGCACCCAACGTAAACTCAGCGCCCGAGTTGTCGGGGTTGTTGCACTGGCCTTGCGGACAAGACCACGTGCCGATGGCGTGATCCGCGTCGGGTGCTCGAGCCCAATACCAAAAATTGACCTGCAAGCCGAACTCGCCATGGATCGTGTAGGGGCCGCTCATACCGGGGGGGACGGCTTCCTGATCGGGATTGAAGAGCGATACGAGTTCTTGTGGGTCCGCAAAGTTGCAGGCGGGTGCGCTGCTCTTCTCAATCTGATTGCGGATCAAGAA
>JBATTM010000488.1:0-13632 GCA_049670545.1 Polyangiales bacterium | reverse complement strand
TGAAGCTCGGCCTCGTGCTCGGTGCCGATCAACGCGCGCGCATCCGCAAGCATCCCAGCGGGCCGGGTCGTGCCGAGCCTCTCGAGCGCGAAGACGTTGGCCCGCGTTTCCCCGGCGCCGTCGTCCTCGAGGAGCGACAGGCGGAGTTGGTTAGCCATCCAACGAATAAGTTCTATTGTCACCGCAAACGTCCGTTTCAACCAAAATGTACGCCTCTTCCGGCCCTTTCGTCAATCGAAACGCCTGTTTTGGTGAGGGAGTGCGCAGACCTCGCCAGAAAGGGCGGATCTGCTACCTTCGGCGGCCGATGAGCGAGCCGAAAATCACCCTCGAAGAGGTCCTTCGCGTCGCGACGCTGGCGCGACTGGAACTTTCCCACGACGAGGCCCAGGAGATGCAGGCTCAGCTCGATTCGATCCTCGGCTACATCGCTGAGCTCGATGCGCTCGATGTATCGGACGTGGAACCGACCTTTCACGCGATTCCGATGGATGCGCCGCTTCGACCCGATGTGCCGGTGCCGTGCAGCGACCGGGACGAGATCTTGGCGCAGGCGCCGGAAAGCGAAGCCGGTGGTTTCGCGGTGCCGCTCGTGCTCGAGGTCGATTCGTGAGTGACTTCGCTTGGCAAAGTGCCTTCGACATCCGCGATCAGGTTCAGGCTGGTGCGGCGAGTGCGGTCGAAGTCGCGCGTGCGTATCTCGCGCGCGCGGAAGCGCTCAACCCAACGCTCTCGTGCTTTCTGCACCTCGATCATGAGGGGGCCCTCGCGGCCGCCGCGCAGGTCGACAAGGCTCGTGCAGCAGGGGACGACCTCGGCCCGCTCGCCGGTGTTCCAGTGGCGGTCAAGGACAACCTCTGCACACGCGGCGTGCGGACGACCTGTGCGTCGAAGATCCTTGGCGACTATGTGCCGCCCTACGACGCGCATGTCGTCGAGGCACTCCGTCATGCGGGCGCCGTGATCATCGGGAAGACCAACCTCGATGAGTTCGCGATGGGATCGTCGAATGAGAACTCCGCGTTCGGGGATGTGCACAATCCTTGGGATCTCGACCGCGCGCCAGGCGGTTCGTCGGGCGGATCGGCGTGCGCCACCGCCGCCGGGCTCGCAGCTTTGGCGCTCGGAAGCGACACAGGGGGCTCGGTTCGCCAGCCCGCAGCCTTTTGCGGCGTCAACGCGATCAAGCCGACGTACGGAAGGGTGTCGCGGTACGGGCTGATCGCGTTCGCCTCTTCACTCGACCAGGTCGGTCCGATGGCGCGCTCCGTACGAGAATCGGCGTCGCTTCTCGAAGTGCTTGCCGGCCACGATCCGCGGGATGCGACTTCGGCCAACCGCGCCGCCGGCGGCTATGTGGCCGCATGCGGGCGCGACGTAACCGGTCTGCGTGTCGGCGTCTGCCGCGATCAAATCGAGGGCGTGCAAGACACTGACGTCAGAAAGGCCGTCGAGGCTTCTCTCGAGGCGCTGCAGTCCGAGGGCGCCACCCTGGTCGACGTGACACTGCCGCACGCCAAGCACGCAGTCTCGGTCTACTACCTGATCGCGCCGGCCGAGGCGTCGAGCAACCTCGCCCGGTTCGACGGCATGCGGTACGGGCTCCGAGTATCCGGTAGCGATCTCACCGACACGTACAACAAGACACGCGGCCAAGGGTTTGGCCCGGAGGTACGTCGACGCATCATGCTCGGCACCTACGCGCTTTCCGCTGGCTACTACGACGCGTTCTATCTGCGTGCCCAGCGTGTTCGCACATTGATTCGACGCGACTACGATACCGCATTCGAAACCTGCGACGTGCTGTGCACGCCTACCACACCCACTCCGGCGTTTGCACTCGGAGAAAAGACGAGCGACCCGCTCGAGATGTACCTTGCCGACATCTTCACGTTGCCGCCGAGCCTCGCCGGGCTTCCCGCAATCAGTACGCCGTGCGGTCTCTCTGGTGGGGGGCTTCCGATCGGGTTGCAGATCGTCGCGCCGCCATTCGAGGAAGAACGACTGTGCAGCGCGGCGCAGGTCGTCGAAGACACCTGCGGGCTGGTTACTTCCCCTCCGCCAGCGTTCGCATGACGGTCGACGGCTTGCGGCGTTCTTCGCCCGCGACTTCGACACGATTGCGACCGCGCGCCTTCGCTCGATAGAGCGCTTGGTCCGCTTGTTCGATCAGTGCCTCGGCGGTGCTCCCGGGGCCCAACATGGCCAGGCCCACGCTGACGGTGATCTGATCTGGGCCCCCTTCGACTTTGGGCGTGTTGGCCAGCCGGCCGCGGAGTCGCTCGGCGACGATGCGCGCGGCGGTGAGCTTGATTTCAGAGAAGATCACGAGGAACTCCTCTCCGCCCCAACGTGCGACGATGTCGTTTCGGCGGACGTACTCGGTGAGGGACTCGCCGATCTGCTGAAGCACACGGTCCCCCGCGCCGTGACCGAACTCGTCGTTGATTGCCTTGAAATGGTCGACGTCGCACATGGCGACGCACAGCCCCGTTCCGTTTCGACGGGAGCGAGCGATCTCTTCCTCGAGACGCTTGGTCGCGTGGCGGCGGTTGTAGAGCCCTGTGAGACCATCCGTGAGCGCGAGGAGCTGCGTTTCCTCAACCAGGAACAACGACTTCACGACGATGCCGAGTGAGCTCGCGATCAGCTCGGCACTACGCTGGTCGGCCGGCGCGCAGTCGCCTGGGCCACTGAAGATCTGCAACGACCCGAGAGTCTCGTCCCGGACACGAATGTCGCAGGTGTACGGCTTGCCCCCGATCACATCGCTCCCCGCGCCGAACCGTGGGTTCGCGTCGACGGTCGTATAGGCGTCCCCGAGGTTGCGCTCCGGAATCGCCAGCGCGGCAAGGCCGGGCTTCGCGTCACCTTCGGGCCAGGGGCCACGGGCTCGGATCGCGTACGTCGGCCCTCCGGGCCCGCGCAGATGAAGGACCAGGTACGGGCAGCCGATCACCTCGGCTGCGAGTTCCAAGACCTTCTCGCCGAACTTGATGCGGTCATGGACGTGGTCCATGAGGTTGCGCACCTCGGAAGCGAGAACGACGTCGAAGAGATGGTCGTCGAGCACCGCGCTCACGCGTTCGAGCGGGGTCCCCGTCAGTTGTGGGCGCGTGCTTTCGCGCGGGGCGCGGCCGGCCATGAGTGTCTCGACGGCCGGGAGCAGCTTGTCGTCCATGTCTTCTTTGGCGAGATAGACGTCCGCGCCCGCGTTGCGCCCCCAGAAGCGGGTCTTCGCTTCGGTCGCGGCGGTGAGCAACACGAAGGCGATATCGGTCATTCCTGGGTCACGTCGAAAGACGCGACAGAGTTGGACGCCGGTGATCGCGCCCATCTCGATGTCGCTCACGACGAGATCGAACGTGTGTCCCAAAGTCAGCTCGAGGGCTTCCTCGCCCGAACTCGCCTCGGTGATCTGGAAGCCCATCGTCTCGAGCTTCTGCACGACCCGCGCACGGATCGATGGGCTGTCGTCGACGACGAGGGCCCGAAAAGATTCGGACGATTGACTCCCCTGCCTTGGTTGCGAAGGCATTTCCACCCACCTTCCATATTGGTAAAATCCATCACTACATGCCAATCTATCTTGGCATTGGCACGCCGTGGCTATCCGTGAGGGGTGCGCTATAACGCCCCCGCATGACCGCCTATGAGCCCGTGATTGGACTCGAAGTGCACGCGCAGATGCGCTCCCGCACCAAGCTGTTCTGTGGGTGCCCTACCGATTACGGAGCACCTCCGAACGAGCACACCTGTCCAGTATGCCTGGGGTTGCCGGGCGCGCTGCCGGCGCCAAACGCAAAGGCCATCGAGCTCGCGGTGCAGGCTGGCTTGGCGCTTGGCTGTGAAGTCGCGTCGGACAGCCGCTTCGCCCGAAAGAACTACTTCTATCCAGACTTGGCGAAGGGCTATCAAATCTCGCAGTTCGAACTCCCGCTCAATGAGAAAGGGGTTCTCGACATCGAAGTCGACGGCGAGACGAAGCGCATTGGGATCACACGCATCCATGTCGAGGAAGACGCGGCGAAGAACCTCCATGGCGTCGGCTCGGGCGCGGTCACCGTGGTCGACTACAATCGTGCAGGGACACCCCTGATCGAGATCGTGAGCGAGCCGGACCTTCGAAGCGCCGAGGAGGCCGAGGCATATCTTCGCAAGCTCCGCGACATTCTCATGTTCATCGGGGTCAACGATGGCAACCTCGAAGAGGGTTCGTTCCGATGTGACGCCAATGTTTCGATCCGCCCCGGGGGTAGAGAGAAGCTCGGTACGCGGGCCGAGCTGAAGAACATCAACTCGTTTCGCTTCGTGAAGAAGGCGATCGAACACGAGATCGCCCGCCAGGAAAGCGTCATCGAAGGCGGAGGCGAGGTCGTACAAGAGACTCGGACCTGGCTCGAGGAAAAGAACAAGACGGTCTCGATGCGCAGCAAGGAAGAAGCGCACGACTATCGGTACTTCCCGGATCCGGACCTTCCCCCGATCCACGTCGACGCCGCCCAGATCGAGGCGCTCCGCGACGCCCTCCCGGAGCTCCCGGAGGTCAAGCGTGCACGTTGGCAGGCCGAGTTCGGGGTCACCGACTACGACGCTGGCGTGCTCTCGGCGCACCCTGAGGTGGCCCGGTACTTCGAGGCGGCCACACACGCGCTCCTCGAACGCGCGCCGAAGCTCGACAGGGCGCAGGCGGGCAAGACGGCGGCAAATTTCGTTCAATCGGAAGTCCTCCGGCACGTGACGACCGATGGGCTCGAGGCGACATTCCCGGTGCCGGCAGGGGCGCTGGCCGAACTTCTGGCGGTGGTGAAGGACGGCACGATCAACGGCAAGATCGCGAAGAAGGTCTTCGCTGCGATGGTCGAGACGGGGCGTGGTGCCGCCGTGATCATCGAGGCCGAGGGGCTCGCGCAAGTCACCGACACCGGCGCGATCGAAGCGGCTGTGCGACGGGTGCTCGAAGAGAATCCCGCGCAGGTCGCGCAGTATCAAGGCGGCAAGACGGGGGTTCTCGGGTTCTTCGTCGGCCAGGTCATGAAGGCCACCAAGGGCGCAGCGAACCCGAAGGTCGTCAACGAGACACTTCGACGCCTGTTGGACGAGTCGTGACGCACGGGCTCCGCCGCCCCCCACTCAGCGGCGCTGATTGGTTCGCGGTGGAGTACGACCCGGACACGGACGAAGTCGTGATGCTGGATCAGCGAATGCTGCCATCGGATGTGACCTACCGTCGCTACCGGACGGCGGACGAAGTCGCGAATGCGATTCGCGACATGGTCGTTCGCGGTGCTCCTGCAATTGGGATCGGTGCGGCATACGGGCTTGCACTCCTGGCGCGGCACGAAGACGGTGATGCCAAGATGTTTCTGGTAGCCAATGGCCTCGCGGGTCGCGCGCTCAACGGAACGCGACCCACGGCCGTCAACCTTGGCTGGGCGATTGCCCGAATGTCTCGCAAAGCGGGCGAAGTGGCCGACCTGCCGGTCGAGGAGCGTTTCGCTGGGATGCTGGCCGAAGCCGAGGCCATTCATCGCGACGACGTTGCCTCATGTCGCAAGATGGGCGAGCTGGGCGCCAGGGACATCCCCGATAGGGCGGTGATTCTCACCCACTGCAACGCCGGCGCGCTTGCGACGGGTGGGTACGGGACCGCGCTTGGCGTGATTCGCGCGGCGCACGCGCAGGGCAAGGAGATCCGCGTGCTCGCGGACGAGACGCGACCCTATCTGCAGGGTGCGCGGCTCACTGCGTGGGAGCTTCAGCAAGACGGGATCCCGGTCGAGGTCATCACAGACAACATGGCCGGCCATTTTTTCCAACGTGGCGAGGTTCATTTCGTCGTGGTGGGTAGCGACCGGATCGCTGCCAACGCCGACGTTGCGAACAAGATCGGTACCTATCCGGTTGCGGTGCTCGCGAATCACCACGGCGTGCCGTTCACCGTCGCCGCACCTTGGAGCACTGTCGACGTTCGCACGGCTACTGGGGCGGAGATCCCGATCGAGCAGCGGAGTCGCGAAGAGGTCGCACACGTTGGCGGTCAGCAGACGGTTCCCGACGATGTTCCCTGTCGTCACCCCGCGTTCGACATCACCCCCGCGAGCCTCATCGATGCGATCTACACGGAGCGAGGGGTCGTTCACCCAAAGATCGGCGAACGACCCGACGTACTGCGCGGCTAGCCCGACGGGCACGTGGACGGTTCGGCTCGGGTCTGTGCGAACTAGAGTCGGAGTAGGGCGGCCCCCCAGTTGAGGCCGGCGCCGAGGGCGAGGAAGCAGAGGAGGTCGCCCTGTTGTATCCGTCCGTCGCGGCGCAGCTCGTCGGTCAGGATTCCGATCGTGGCCGCGGAGGTGTTGCCGTATTTCGCGATGTTCGACGGAATCTTGTCCGGGTCGATCTTGAGCGCGTTTCGAACGGCGCGGTTGATCCGATCGTTGGCTTGATGCGCAATGAAGCAGTCGATGTCCTCCTGGGAAACGTCGTAGGTCTCGCAGATCGACCTCACCGTCGCGCTGAGCGTGCGCACCGCCTTCTTCAAGAGCGCCTGGCCGCGCATCTGCGGAATGTGCGCGTCGGACAGAATGGCTTCGGTCGTGACATAAGGAACATGGCGAAACCCGAGGCCTTCAACGAGCAAGTGGTCATAGGAGTCGCCGTCGCTATGGAGCTCCGCGCCGATGAAGCCGTGACCGTCGTGCGGGCTCTCGCGCAGCACCATCGCCGCAGCGCCGTCGCCGAAGATCACGGCGAGGCCTCGATGCTTGGTGGCCCGCGCGAACGCCTCGGGGTCCACCTCGGCGTCGGATTCCGAGCGCACCACCTCCCAGTCACTCCATGGCATGAACCCGGCGTGCGCTTCGGCGCCGACGAGGAGGATCGTCTTGGCTGCACCGCTGTGGATCAGGCCGTTCGCGAGCTGAAGCGCATACGGGACCGCGGCGCACTGCTGACGGATGTCGAGGGCAGGAACCCCCTGCAATCCGAGCTTGGCTCCGAGCAGTGGCCCAGACCCAGGGAAGAAGTAGTCTGGGGTCATCGTCGCGAAGATGATGTAGTCGATCGAGGACGCCTCGATTCCTGCGTCTTCGATCGCCCGCTTGGCCGCCCCGACCGCGAGGTCGCTCGGGCCTTCCCCATCCCGGGCGAAGTACCGTTGGTGGATCCCGGTGCGGGCCTCGATCCATTCGTGGCTCGTGTCCATCACGCGCGAGAGAGCTTCATTGGTGACGGGTACTCCGGGTAAATAGCGGCCCGTGCCGACGATCGTGATCCCGTTCACTCGAACTCCTCGCCGAGCCACAACGCCTCGGGGCCGCTGCGCCGGCGGACGACCCGGGAACGCGCTCCGTCGACCAGTACCTCTGCTGGTAGGGGGCGAGCGTTGTACATGCTTTGCATCTCCCGTCCGTACGCGCCGGCTCCGCGTATCGCAAGCAAGTCGCCTGGCTGCACGGGGGGCAAGGGGCGGCCCTTTGCGATGAAGTCCCCAGACTCGCAAACCGGTCCGACCACGTCCACGACGACGGATTCCGCACTCGCCGCGGGCTGTTGCACCGGCATGATTGCATGATGAGCCCCGTACAACGCAGGCCGAATGAGCTCCGTCATCGCCGCGTCGACGATCACGAATCGATGACCACCCTGGTCCTTCGTGTAGAGCACACGCGTCAGCAGCACGCCCGCGTCTCCGACTAGCGCACGACCCGGCTCTGTGATGATCCGAATGTCCGGGCGCAGCATTCCGCTTGCTTCCAAGCCGCTCCGGATCGCGTCGCCGAACGAGAGGGGGGAAGGGTAGGGATCTGTCTCGTGGCCATAGTGCATCGGCCATCCGCCACCGACATCGATCGCCCGCAAGGTTGCACCGGCGGCGATACACGACGTCGCGAACCGCCCGAGAATTTCGATCGCTTCGCAAAGTGGTTCTGGCGAACCGAGTTGCGAGCCGATGTGGCAGGCGACTGCTTCGAGTTCGAGGTGTTTGCTTGCAACGACCCGCGGAAGCAGCGCCTCGGCAACAGGAATCGCAAGACCGAACTTTGATTCGCGAAGCCCCGTGGCGATGTACGGATGGGTTTGCGCATCGACGTCGGGGTTGACGCGAATTCCGATCGCGAGCTTGCGCCCAACCTCCTGCGCCACGCTCTCGATCACGTCGAGCTCTTGGACATTCTCCACGTGAATCGCTCGCACGCCGGCCGCGGCCGCCGCAAGAATCTCGTCCCGCCTCTTGCCGACCCCGCTGAAGATGATGTGGTCTGGCGAGAAGCCCGCCTTCAGCGCGCGGCGAAGCTCGCCAACCGACACGATGTCTGCACCGCACCCTTGAGACGCGAGTCGGGAAAGGATGGCAAGGTTTGCGTTGGCCTTGACCGCGTACGCCACCAAGTGGGATCCGAAGCCGAGGGCCTGATCGATGCTTTGGTACGCGGCGTCGATCGAGGCACCCGAGTAGACGAACGCGGGGGTGTCGACCGCTGCTGCGATGTCGTCCAGCGACACACCTTCGCAGGCGAGCACACCGTCTCGGTATGAGAACCACGCGGAGTCGGGGATCTGCACTGAGGTCATGGCGCTGCCGTTATGATGCGCGTCGCGCCTCGAGTCGACCCCGGAGCGCGTCGATCGCGGATGTGACACGGGCTCGGGCTGGCCCCCCGGGAACGTCACGTCGCTCCACGGCCGTCTCCATGTCGAGTGCGGCGAAGATCGACTCGTCGAATGCAGGATGTGCGGACTGGTACTGTGCGAGTGTCAGCTCGCCGAGCGTCTTGCCATGCCGGTGTGCCTTCTGGACGAGGGCTCCAGCGACGTGGTGGGCGTCGCGGAAGGGGATGCCCCTCGCCGCGAGCCAATCGGCGACCTCGGTTGCGTCGAGAAACCCCGCCACGAGGGCGTTGGCCATCCGGGCGCGGTCGAACTCGGCGGTGCCGATCGCGCCGGCGAGCACCGCGAGGCAGTCGTGCACGGTGTCGAACGCCTCGAAGACGGGGGCCTTGTCTTCCTGGAGGTCCCGGTTGTATGCCAATGGCAGCCCCTTGAGCATGACCAAGAGGTTGACCAGCGATCCGACGACCCGGCCCGTCTTCCCGCGAACGAGTTCGGGCATGTCTGGGTTTTTCTTCTGCGGCATGATCGAAGAGCCGGTGGTGAAGGCGTCGCTCATCTGCACGAAACCGAATTCTTGCGTCGACCACAGCACCAGCTCTTCGGCGATGCGGGAGAGGTGCACTGCGCAGATCGCGAGCGCGCTCACGGCCTCGAGGAGAAAGTCTCGATCGCCCACCGCATCGAGCGAATTGGCCATGGGCCGAGCGAAACCAAGCGCGTCGGCGGTAGCGTCCCGGTCGATCGGGAACGTGGTGCCTGCGAGAGCCGCGCTTCCGAGCGGCGATTCGTTCATCCTCGCTGCGGCGTCGATCAAACGACCCCGGTCGCGCTCGAGCATCTCGGCCCAGGCGAGCAAATGATGTGCGAGTCGCGTCGGCTGCGCTCGTTGGAGGTGTGTGTACCCGGGCATGAGAAAGTCGATGTGCTTTTCGGCCTGAGTCACGAGCACCTCGAGAAATGCGTCGATGTCTGCAGCGGTCGCATGACATGCGCCACGCGTCCAGAGGCGCATGTCCGTAGCGACTTGGTCGTTTCGGCTTCGTGCCGTGTGGAGTCGACCACCAGCGTCGCCGATGGCGCGGGTGAGGGCCGCCTCGATGTTCATGTGGACATCCTCGTTGCCGGGGTCCCATGTGAACTCACCGCGTTCAATCGCGCCCCCGATCGTTTGCAGTCCGGTGACGATCTGGGTCGCGTCTTCCTTCGAGAGAATTCCCTGGGCGGCAAGCATCTGGACGTGGGCGATCGATCCCTCGATGTCTTCGGGCGCAAGGCGCTTGTCGACGTCCACGCTCGCGCTGAATCTCGTTGCGATCGCGTCTAGCTCCTGTTCGAAGCGTCCGCCCCATGCCTTCTTACTCATCGTGGTTCTCCGGTCGTGCCGCGCTGGCACCCGAGGTCTACACGGCGAAGCCGGCGCGAGCCAGTCAGCCGCGTCCGTGAGGAATCGACAGGGGGCCGTGGACGCGGTAAGGGTCCGCCCGGAGGCAAGATGGCGATACGCGTGGAATCGGACTCGATGGGCAACATCGAGGTGCCCGCCGACAAGTACTACGGGGCCCAAACGATGCGGTCGCGCCACAACTTCAAGATCGGTGGCGAGCGCATGCCGACGGAGATCGTCCGTGCATTCGGCGTGCTCAAGAAGGCAGCGGCCTTGACCAATCGAGAGCTCGACAACCTCGAGCAGGACATTTGCGACTTGATCGTGCGCGCGGCCGACGAAGTGATCGACGGGAAGCTCGACGACCACTTTCCGCTGGTGGTCTGGCAGACCGGCTCCGGGACTCAGTCCAATATGAACGTCAACGAGGTGATCTCGAATCGCGCCATCGAACTCGCGGGAGGCGAGTTGGGCTCGAAGACGCCCGTGCACCCGAATGACCACGTCAACCGATCGCAGTCGTCCAACGATACGTTTCCCACGGCGATGCACATCGCGGCCGTCATCGAGATCGAAGACCGACTGCTTCCTCGTATCGAGACCTTGCGGGACACCCTGCACGCGAAGTCGGAGGCGTTCGCGGATATCGTCAAGATTGGCCGGACCCACCTCCAAGACGCGACACCCCTGACACTCGGTCAAGAGATCAGCGGGTGGGTGTCCCAGATCGACCACGGACTGGCTGCGATTCGGGCGACACTTCCCCAGCTGAGGGAGTTGGCGCTCGGCGGTACGGCCGTGGGGACGGGGCTCAACACCCATCCAGAATACGCGCGCCGCGTTGCGGCCAAGATCGCGGAGCTGACCCGGAAAGGCTTCGTGACCGCCCCGAACAAGTTCGCCGCGCTTGCTGGGCATGACGCCTTCGTCGGCACGAGCGGTTCGCTGAAGCAACTCGCCGTCGCCCTCATGAAGATCGCGAACGACGTGCGGTGGTTGTCGTCCGGGCCTCGCTCGGGGATCGGCGAGATTCGAATCCCGGAGAACGAGCCGGGAAGCTCGATTATGCCCGGCAAGGTGAACCCCACCCAGTGCGAGGCGCTCACCATGGTCTGCACGCAGGTGATGGGAAACGACGCGACCATCGGCATCGCGGGATCCCAGGGCAACTTCGAACTCAACGTGTACAAGCCCGTGATGGCGTACAACTTGTTGCAGTCGGTTCGGCTCCTCGGCGATTCCGCCGCGAGCTTCAACGAGCATTGCGCCGTCGGCATCGAGCCGAACCGCGACACCATCGACGACAAGCTCCGTCGCTCCCTCATGCTCGTGACGGCGCTCAACCCCAAGATCGGTTACGACAACGCGGCCAAGGTCGCCAAGCATGCCTACAAGCACAACACGACACTCCGCGAGGCCGCGATCGAGCTCGGACTGCTCTCCGGAGAAGAGTTTGACGACGCCATCAATCCCGAAGACATGGTTGGCCCGCTCAAGGTATGACGATCGAGATTCAGGAGCATCGTCCGGGAGACGACATCGAGGATTTCGTGCAGGTCGCGTACGAGATCTTCGCAAAAGACCCCGCGTGGATCGCGCCACTCCAGATGGAGATTCGTGAGCGTCTGACACCAGGCAAGAATCCGTTCTTCGAGCATGCCGAGTGCGCACTCTTCACGGCCCGCAAAGACGGGAAGGTCGTCGGGCGGATCTCAGCCCAGATCGATCACGAGCACCTGAAGCGGTACGACGACGGGACCGGGTTCTTTGGCTTCTTCGATACGATCGAGGATCAGGAGGTCGCGACGGCCCTGGTCGACCGTGCGGAGCAGTGGCTTGCTGAGCGCGGGATGACTGTGATGCGGGGTCCGTTCTCCCTCTCGATCAATGAAGAGTCCGGGTTGCTCGTCGAAGGCTTCGACCGACCGCCTGCGTTGATGTGCGCCCATCACCGGCCATACCAAGGCGCGCTGGCGGAGGGCGCGGGGCTCCACAAGGCCAAAGACATGTGGGGCTGGATGTATCGAGTCGAGCCACCGCCACCCCGAGTGAAGAAAGCGTGGACTACGATCAACGAGTTGCCGGAAGTGCGGTTTCGCCCGATTCGGCCGCGCGAGCTCAAGCGCGACATCGGCGAGCTGCTCGAGATCTTCAACGACGCTTGGCAGGACAATTGGGGATTCGTGCCTTCGACCGACGCGGAAGCCAAGAAGATGGCTTCCGATCTCGCGCTGATCATCGACCCTCGACTGTCTTTCTTCGTCGAAGTCGACGGTGAGGCGGTCGCGATGTGCGTGTGCCTTCCCAACGTGAACGAGGCGGTCCGAGACTTCGCGGGAAAGCTGAATTTCATCACGGTGATCAAGCTTCTGTGGCGTATGAAGATTCGCGGCGTGAAGTCGGCTCGCCTCATGCTCCTCGGAATTCGCAAGGACTTCCGCGGCTCTCGACGCTACGCGGCGCTTTCCACCGCGCTCTACGGAGAGGTTGCGCGACAAGGAATCAAGGCGGGCTACGAGTGGGCCGAACTCGGGTGGACCCTCGAAGACAACCGGCTGATCAATACCGGGATCAAGGGGATGCGGGCCGAAGTCGACAAGGTGTACCGAGTCTACGAAAAGACGATCGGCGCGTGAGGCGCTCGGCTACGGCTGCCCGTCAACATCGTCACGCCACGACCGGATGCGGAGGCGCTCGCCGTCGGTTTCGATCTCCACACCGCCGTCCGTGTCGGTCCTGAGAACGCGGCCACCCGTTGCCCTGAGCCTTGCGATCACCTCGGGGTGCGGATGGCCGTACCGGTTGTGCTTACCCACGCTGATCACCGCGACCGTGGGCGCGGCGCGGGCGACGAAGGACAGAGTGGATGACGTCTTGGAACCGTGGTGGCCGACCTTCAAGATGTCGACGCTAGGAATCAGGGCGCCGGCCAAGAGTTCCGCCTCCGCGGCCGCCTCGAGATCACCCGTCATGAGTGCGCGTCGCGTGCCGTACGACAGCAAGACAGTGAGCGAATTGTCGTTGAGATCGAGCGCGGGATCGTACCGCGGGCATGGCCACAGAACCTCGAGCCGTACGCCGCCGAAGCCATGAGGTTCGCCACAGAGTTCACCTACGAATCGTACGAGGACGCCTTGGTTACGGGCAACGCCCAACAGGGCACGAAAGGAGCCGTCACGCTCTTCTGCGAGACGCTGCCCATTGAGCCAGAGTTCCCCGACTTCGAATTCGTTCAAGAGGCGCGCCAACCCACCGTCATGATCGGGATGTCCATGCGTAATGATCACACGATCGATTCGGTTGCGGCGCCGCTCCCGAAGTGCGCGGACCAGCTCTCGACCCGCCGGGTGACGATCGCCGGGGCCTGTGTCGATCAGCCCAAGTGATCCGTCGGGAAAATCGACCAGGGCTGCGTCGCCTTGCCCCACGTCCACGAAGGAGATTCGAAGCACTCCCTCGGGCTGCATCTGGTCAACGATGCCCCGTTCTGCGACGCCCCAGGTGAGCGCCGCGCACAGGAGAACCGCTGCCCGGTGGCGCCAACCCCGGACGGCGAGGGTGGTGGCACATCCGACCGCGACCACGCACCCTTGGAGAGGATCGAGTGGGGGGAGGCGCTGGGCCACGGCGAAGGG
>JBATTM010000487.1:0-8521 GCA_049670545.1 Polyangiales bacterium | reverse complement strand
CGCGCGCCGCGAGGCTTCAACGGCCCGGGGTTCGCTTCTTCGAAGTGGACCACCCCGCCAGCCAAGCGGACAAGAAAGAAAGACTGGCCGGGCTTCCCGGGTACCCGATGGACGCGGCCAGGTTCGTGGCATGTGATTTCGAACAGGACGACTTCTCCGACCGCCTATTCGATGCAGGACACGACCCCTTGGTTCCGACGTGTTTCGTATGGGAGGGCGTCGTGTACTACCTGGTCGAGGAGGCGGCGCGCGAGACGCTCGGAAAGCTCGCGCGGGACTTCGATCCCCGATCGATGCTGGTGTTCGATTTCTTGAACAGCCACCTCGCGAACTCGAGCGACCGACTGCGCGACGAGGACCGCGCAATGAAAGGGATCGTCGAAGAGCTCGGGGAACCGATGCGGTTCGGAATCGACGACGCGACGCCATTGATGCACGACGCCGGCTTTCGACTGTTGCGCACCGTCTCGTACGACGAGATCGCGTTGCAATACACCGGGACCTATGACCGAGATCGCTATTTCCGATTTCAATCGATAGGCGTCGCGAGTGCGAGCGAAGAAGCGCTCCGATGGTAGCGGGCGACCCCGTCACTCGTCGCGCGGTCGGGCTCCGCGCCGAGGAGGGGGAGGGGCCGACTCTCGTGTGCCTGCATGGCGCTGCGGAAGATCGCCATGCCTTCGATCGTTTGATCGACGCACTACCGGGTGTCCGTCGAGTCTCGTTCGATCGTCCGGGGCGACTCGAGACTGAAGGCACCCCAAGTGCGACGCTTGCCGGCCACACCGCCTTCACCAGAACGTTCCTCGAAACCGCCGTCGAGGGTGACTACGTCTTGGTGGGCCACTCGCTCGGGGGCGGTGTTGCGCTCGAGTTGGCGCTCACGGCTCACCCGAAGGGGCTCCGAGGAGTCGTCCTGATTTCGACGGGCGCACGACTGCGGGTGCACCCGGCGATCTTGGCGTTGTTCGCGCGGCTCAGCGCGACTCGATCGGAAGCCGGCCCGACGCCCGGACTGTTTTCCCCGAATACCGACCCTTCCGTGATCACGGAAGTCACCAAGATGCTGCGGACGACTCCCGCGGCGACCGGCCTTGCGGATTGGACCGCGGCCAACGAGTTCGACCGTCTCGAAGATGTGTGCAGGTTGCCGGTTCCGGCGTTGGTCGTGTGTGGCTCTGAGGACGCGTTGACCCCTCCGAAGTACGCCGAGTATCTCTCCATGCAGATCCCGGTGAGCACACGCGTCGTCATCGATGGAGCCGGTCACATGGTACTCGTCGAGCAACCCACGCAGCTCGCGACGGCGATTCGAGCATTCCTCGGGACGCTCTAGACCGAGTCTCCCTCGAAATGACTTGATGATTCCTGCGCGAGTACGCGCTGAATGACCTGGACCATCGTCTCGGGCGATTGCGCGCCGACGATTGGGTAGCGACCCCCGATGAGAAAGAAGGGAACGCCCGTAATCCCCTTTCTCCGGTTGGCGTCGGCCTCTGCGGCGACTGGCTCTCGGTCGTCGTCACGGGCTAGACGCTCGGCCACCTCGTCGTGATCCATCCCGGCGTCTGCCGCGAGCGCCGCCAGTTCCTCCGGTTTGCCCAGGTCCTTGCCTTCCAAGAAGTAGCCCTCGAAGAATCGCTCGACCACCGAAGTGCGGACCCTGCTCTCAGGGGCCCAGCTCACCACCGTATGGGCGGCGATCGTGTTGGGAACCCGTTCAATGAGATCGAATCGAAAATCGATCCCGGCTGATTCGCCGGCTTGTTCCACGCGAGCACGAAGCGCATCGACGTTGCCGCCGAATTTTCGAACGTAGTGGTCGCGGTACGAAGCCCCTTGGCGCGGGAGGTAAGGATGAAGTTGGTAGGGTTGCCAATCGATCGTGGTCTCGAGCGTCGGCAATGACTCGATCGCTTGGGCGAGCCTTCGGTGTCCGATGAAGCACCAGGGGCAGACGATGTCCGAGACGATCTGGATGGAAAGCGGCACGACGCCCCTATAAGGCCGTCCGCCCCCGATCGCACCCACTCTGCGTCGCAACGCGGTCGCCCGACGTCCGATACCGATGGCATGGATGGCGCTGTCGCACTACGGTCCGGGTCTCCCATGATCGACATCGACTCGGCGCTACGCGATCAGTTCGGGCTCGACGCGTTCCATCCGTGGCAGCGTGAGGCGATTGGGGAATTGCTGGAGGGCCGCCGCAAAGTCGTGGTCATCGCACCGACGGGGGGAGGCAAGTCGCTGTGTTACCAACTGCCGGCATCGGTGCTCGAGGGAACCTCCGTCGTCGTCTCTCCGCTGATCGCGCTGATGGAGGATCAGGTCCGCGCTCTCACGCAACGCGGCATTGCGGCAACCTATCTCGCGTCCACACTCGGCATTGACGAGCGTCGCGAGCGCGAGCGTGCGATCGCACGCGGGGAGTACCGTCTCGTGTACGTGGCCCCCGAGCGATTGGGATCCGGGCCGCTGGTCGACATGCTTGCCAGGTTGCAGCCGCCACTGGTGGCGATCGATGAGGCACACTGTATTTCGCAATGGGGGCACGATTTCCGTCCGTCTTACCTGCGCCTCGGCGAGGTGATTCAGCGACTTCGGCCAGCGCGTGTGCTCGCCTGCACCGCGACAGCCACTCCACTGGTGCGCGCGGAGATTCAACAACGCCTTGGGCTCGACCAGGACACCGCCGTGATCCTCAGGGGCTTTTCTCGACCGAACCTGCATCTCGAAGTCTTCGAAACAGACAGCGCTCCGCACCGACGCAAGCTGATGTTGCGCGCGCTATCGTCCGCCCTCGGCGACCCAGGCGATCCACGCGGGGCGGCCATCGTGTACGCTGCGACCCGCCGCAACACGGAGAAGCTCGCAGACGCGATTGCCGCGGTTGGCTGGCGAACGCGAGCCTACCATGCAGGTCTCCCAGCCCCCGTCCGCGAGGACGTCAATGCGCGCTTCGCCAATCGCGACCTCGACGTCGTGGTCGCAACCAACGCGTTCGGCATGGGCATCGATCGGGCCGACATTCGTGCGGTGGTTCACGTGCAAGCGCCTGGTTCCGTCGAGGCCTACTATCAAGAAGTGGGGCGCGCGGGGCGTGACGGGCAACCCGCACACGGCCTGCTGCTCACGAGTTCGGGTGACTTCGGCCTACGGCGACGCCTACTGGGCTACGGTGGTGCGCCTGGTCTCGAGCCGGTCTCCGACAGCGCCCATGTCCAGCAGCAGTGGCGTCTCTTCCTCGACCTGATGCGCTACGTCGAGGCTGGTAGCTGTCGCCACGACTTCATTCTTCGTTACTTTGGTGATGAACAAGAGACTCTCGGCGGCTGCGGTCATTGCGACGTGTGCGAGCGCTTCGAGCACAACGATGAGGGTGAGCAGGCGTCCTCGGTGTCCGAGGACGATGCGCTGGTCGTGCGCAAGGCGCTCTCTGGGATCGCGCGCAACCAGCGCCGTGCCGGGCTGACTGCGGTTGCCGACATGTTGCACGGGACCGACAACGAACGGATCCGACGGCTCGGGCTGGCGGACCTCAGCACTCATGGCTTGCTGGCGGTGCGTTCCAAGGCCTGGATCTTGGTGCTGCTCCGCAGGCTCATGACCGCCGGTCTCGTGGATCTCACAGCGACCGAGTTCCCCGTTCCGTTTCTCACCGAGCGCGGGGTCGCCACCATGAAGGGCGACGAGCCGGTTCGGGTGCTGCTTCCTCGCTCGGATGCGGGCAGGCCGCCATCAGTCGGCAAACCGCACCCGCGGGATTCCTTGCGTCCGATTCCGGAGGGGGTCGATAGCGCCCTTTTTGAGCGGCTCCGCGAAGCGCGACTCGACTTGGCGAAAACCAAAGGCGTCCCCGCCTACATGATTTGCCAAGACCGAACCCTGCTTGAAATTGCCTCGGTCCGCCCGGCCACAGCGGGTGCATTGGCTGATATCTACGGGATGGGCCCTGCGCGAATCGAGAGCTTCGGCCAACGGTTGCTCGAGACTGTCCGAGGCGCCCCCTAAGCACCTCGGGGAGAGAGATCAGGCAGCGGACATCTGCTCTGCGTTGGGTACCAGCACTTTCCCGAGAAAATCGAGCACCGCTCGAATTCGGGCGCTGTCTCGCAGGTCCTTGTGCACAGCTTGCCAAATCTGTCGCGGCTCGGGCGCGCCGTCCATCGGCACCCGGATCAGCTGCCGATCGTGGTCGGCGACGAGGCATGGAAGGAGGGCGATTCCCGTCCCGGCTGCCGTGGCCGCGTACATGGACGACACACTGTCGGACCGAAACGCGACGAGTGCCCCGTCCATTCGTGCTTCGAGCCAGTCGTTCTCTCGGCGAAAAGGGCGCCGATTGGCGAACAACACCATCTGATGGCCTGCGAGAGACTCCTTCGGAAGCCCGAAACGATCGGCGTAGTCGCGCGATGCGTACAACCCAAGATGGATGAACGACAGGCGCTTGATGATCAGGTCCTCTTGGGTCGGGCGCGCCAACCGAAGCGCGATGTCCGCTTCGCGACGCGCGAGGTTCACGTCGAGGTTGGTACAGTTGAGATCGAGTTGGATCTCCGGGTATCGCTCCCGGAAGCGCCGAAGGTGCGGGGCGATGAAGCGCGTGGTGAGCATCTCGGTCGCGGTGAGCTTGACGACGCCCTCGAGCTTCTGGTCTTCGCCCGCGACGTCCCGCTCGACGCCAAGAGCTTCGCGTTCGATGCGTTCCGCTCGGGGCAAGAGGCGGTGACCCGCCTCGGTAAGCACGTACCCCGTGGGCGTGCGGTCGAACAATCGCGCGCCGAGCTCTTCTTCGAGCTTCACGAGTCTTCGACCGACCGTGGTGGGGTCCAGCTTTAGCGCAGCCCCCGCTGCAGCAAGGGTCCCCTGACGCTGAAGCGTCAAAAAGTACCGAACATCGTCCCAGTTGAACATGGCTGCACTATCGCAGCTATGCGGCCCAGGATCAACTGCAAGAATGCTCCTAGAGTCGAAGGGAAGAGCAGACCCACGAAAAAGGAGTCCGTCATGGCAACGAAAGACCAATCACACCGAAGGCGTTCGAGAGCCAGTAGATTGCACTTGGATCCCCACTTCTTCAGCCCAGGAGGCGCGCGCGGGCGTCGGACCCGCAGCCCAGGACGGGCGTGGATCGAGTGTGACATCACGCTCGCCGACGTCCTCGAGGACCTCAACTACGGGCGCTAGGACCCGCGCAGCCAGCGGATAGGGAAAAGCGAGGAATTTCAACACTAAGACACATTTATAACGCATAAATCTGCTAGCATAGGAATTCGGCAATCGTAACGAGGGAATCCGATGAACCGACCTATGCGTACTTGGACCAACATCGTCGTCGCGGCTGCGATGACACTCGCCGGATGCGGCGCGGGATCTTCACCGAACAACCAAGCGCCGCGAATCACGTCGACGCCTCCGACCGCTGCGTTCGTCGGCGTTCCCTTCGAGTACACAGTGACGGCAGACGGGCTCACCCCCTTGGTCTTTGCGCTGACGGGTGGACCGAGCGAAATGGGGATCGACAGCGAGACCGGAGTCGTGATGTGGACGCCGTCGGAGGAGGGCTCCGTCACGGTGACTGTCATGGCGACCAACGTTGCGGGCAGCGACGTTCAGTCGTTCGAGCTCGAGGTCGCCGAGCCTGGCGCGCCCATGTTCACGACGACGCCGCCCGTCGAGGCCACGGTGGGTGCCGAGTACGCATACGATCCGGCGGTCGTTGCCGATGGCGACGTGGTTTGGTCCGCGCCTCAGGCACCTCTTGGGATGTCGATCGATGAATCTACTGGCGCGGTGCGTTGGACACCAGGCGCGACCCAGGTGGGCGGCAACGATGTCACCATCAGAGCGACAGAGGCCGACGGTGGCGCATTCACCGAGCAGGATTTCTCGATCGAAGTCGACCCAGGTGGTGGTCCTGCTGTGGTCACGTCGTCTCCGCCGACAGAAGTGTTCCAGGGAGAAACGTGGTCCTACGAGGCGACAGCCTCCGGTGCGCCCACGATTGCATGGACGTCGCTGACACCTTCGTCGGGCACCCCTGCGGTGGGCGTCGCGATCATCACAACGCCGCCAGAAGGCGATGAAGTATCCGTCGAATGGGATACCGTCGCGGTCGCACCCGGTGACTACTCGATCGCGCTCCAGGTGGCGAATGGCGTGGGGGATCCCGATACGCAGGAATTCTCCGTGACGGTCAATGCCCGCCCACCGATTCCCGTGATCGACCTCGTGACCGTCCCGCCCCCGTCGACCGTGTTTGTCGGTACGCCGTACGACTACGACGTCAATCTCACGCCGGAGAGCGACAGCGAGGGGATCATCTGGAGCATCGTAGAGGGTTCGACCGTGCCCAGCGACCTCCCAATCACCATCGATCGCGATACGGGCGCTGTTTCGTTCACGGCGTCCGCGGCCAATGGCGAGAGCACGTACGAGTATGGCGTTCGCGCGACGAACGTCCTCGGGGAGTTCGACGAGGCGACGATCAGCGTTGACGCTGTCTTTCCGCCGGCGACACCCGTGCTGAGCGTGGTGCCGATGACCGATTTCACGATCGAAGTTGGGCAGTCGTTCCCGGGCGCATCGGCCAGCGCGACCGGCAACCCTGCGCCGACCCTGACGATCCTCGGAAGCCTTCCGGTGTTTCTCGCGTTCGACCCGCTCACCGGGCTCCTGTCCGCCTCGACGACCCAACCCGCTCCCGTGGAAGGCGACATTGGCGACTACGCGTTCGACATCGTCGCCACCAACACGGAGGGCACCGATGATGTCACGATCAACGTGAGTGTGATCGCCGCGCCACCCGGGGTGGACTCGATCACACCCGCGGCGGGTCGACGGCAATCGGACGTGGATGTCGTGGTTCGCGGCAGTGGTTTCGTCCCGGGTGCGAGCCCAACCATCGTTCTTCAGCGCGGCGCCCTCGTGGAGCCTCTCGCGACGACCTTCGTCGACGACACCACATTGACGGCAACGGTGCCTATCGATCTGACACGCGTTTCGGGCGTGTACGACGTGGTCGTGGACCAAGGGTCGACCACGACGCTCGCGAAGCGCTTCACGGTGACCGAAGGTGACGGTGCCACGCTGAGCGGGACCATCGCCATGGACATGACCCTCACCGCATTCGATAGCCCCTATCACGTGACGGGGGATGTGCGCATCGAGAGCGGCATTACGGTTACGATCGAACCGGGCGCTGTCCTGATGTTGGACGGGGGGACCAATCGCCGGATCGATATCGGCGTCAACAGCGCGGGCGCGATCGTGGCGGACGGTGGTGAGCCAGGGCTCGGTGACCAAATCGTATTTACGCGGTTCCAGGCAGTCGGCGGGCCTTCGCCGGTGGGGCACTATCGGGGTCTTCGCTTTGGGGCGAACGTCATCAGTGCGTCGAACTTTCTCCGCAATACGATTGTCGAGTACGCGGGGCGCCGCAACGCGGCCAGCGATCAGGGAGCCGTCGAGGTGCTGAGCGGCTCCGCGCCCGCAGTCGTCGATTCGATCGTTCGTGAGAGCCTCAACCACGGCCTGTACGCGCAGGGCGGGTCTGGTTCGGACACCGCGGATTGGTTCGTCGGCAACCAGCTGACGGCCAACGCGCGCTCACCAATCAACATCGGGGCCGACGATGTGTCGACTCTTGGTGCGAACTTGAATCTCGCCGGCAACGGGCAGGACCGCGTGTTCGTGCGCTCGTCGACGGTCGCGCGTCCCGACGCCACGTGGGGAGATTATGGGGTTCCCTACTTTCTGAGCCAGGGCCTCGTGATTCGAAACGCGAGCGTGATGACCCTCCCGCCTGGGATCGAATTGCGCTTCGGCGCGGGGCGTCGGGCGCAGGTCTCCACGGGGGCGGAGGCGGGCACACTGGTTGCCGCCGGGACACCCGAATCGCCGATTCGAATGGTGCCGGACAGCGGTGTCGCGGGCGACTGGGATGGCATTCAGCTCGACGACAACGTGGGGGCGGGGACACTCTTCCGAAACGTACGGATCGAGGGCTTTAGCGGCAGTCCAAGCGGCGGGATTCGCGTCGACAACCCAGATGCTCCGGGAGCGAGGCCCACGATCATCGAGAACTGTCTACTCCAGAGTGCCGATCCGGGAGCGGTCGGGATCTACTTGGCGGGGAGTGCTGGCGTGAGTTCCTTCGAGAACAACGTGATCAACGTCGCCTCGTTCGCGGTCGATGCTGCGCTCGTCGGTTTCAACGATCTGATCAAGGCGACGAACACGTATGAGTCGCCGCTTCAGGTGCGTGCCAGCACCGCGTCGAGCGTCGCGCTGACATGGGTGGAACCGGTAGCAAGCGACACGTCGACCCAACCGATTCGGCCTACCGGCAACCTCGCGGTCAACGACGGATCCCTGACGATCGACGTGGGCACGCAAGTTCAGATGCCCCTCAACGGTCAGCTGCAGATGACGAATAGCCAGCTGGTCGTGACGGGCAGCGTCGACGACCCGGTCGTCGTCTCGCCGGCGCCAGGTGTCGACTACTGGAGCCGGGTCC
>JBATTM010000486.1:0-5097 GCA_049670545.1 Polyangiales bacterium | reverse complement strand
TCGTCGAGCGTCACACCCGTATACACCGACACGTTGTTCTGAATCTTTGCGCCTCGACCGATTCGCACGCCGGGACCGATGAACACGTTCTGGCCGAGCACGGAACCAGGTCCGATGCGGGCGCCCTCCGACACGTGACAGAAGTGCCAGACCCGCGTGTCGTCTCCAAGCTCGACGTTGTCGTCGATGACCGCTGTCGCATGCGCGAACGGCGCGACCATCAAGTCGCTCCGTCGAGCTCGATTCGGGCCCCGCCTCGTGCCAGCGACGCGGCGCCCCCTTCGAGCGCACGCACCACGTCGAGTCCGGACTGGCCGTCCGCAACAGGCGCGTTCCGCGTCCGCACGGACTCGAGAAACGCGAGGCACTCCCTTCGAAGCGGCTCCGCCATCTTCAGGGCTGGAATTCGAATGTCACCGGTTCGGATGCGAACGCCCTCTTCATACGAGAGCGTGGCGGGAGGCTCGACGCCCTTGTCAAAGACCGCGAGCTTTTGGTCGGCCGAGGTGTCGTCGAACACCGCCATCTTGCGATCGCCCACGACGGTGAGTTTTCGGATCTTGTGTGGATCGAGCCAACTGACATGAACGTGCGCCATGCGCCCGCCCGGGTAATGCATCGTCGCGAACACGACGTCCTCAATGTTGCGCTCCGGCTGCAGGTAGCACGACCCCGTCGCGCTCACGGCTTCAGGAGACGCGTCGAAAAGGTAGTTGGCTACCGAGATATCGTGAGGTGCGAGGGACCACCACGCGTTCTCATCCTGCCGGACCACCCCGAGATTGACCCGTTGCGCGTAGATGTACAGTACGTCGCCCAGCTCACCGCCCTGCACCAAGGTGCGAAGCCGCTCAACGGCAGGGTGGTAGAGCAAGAGGTGGCCGACCATCAGGATGCGACCCTGGTCCTCGGCCACCTTACAGAGGGTCCGCGCCTCGCTGCCCGAGAGGCACAGTGGCTTCTCGACGAACACGTCGCGCCCCGCGATCAGCGCGGCTTCGGCGAGCTTGAAGTGGGAGGGCGCGTGAGTCGCGATCACCACCGCATCGACTGTATCGTCACTGAGTACGACGTCCGCGTCGGCAACGACCGATGTGCTTGGATAGGTTGCCGCCATCACGTGGCGAATCGACTCGTCGCGATCGCAGACGTAACGAAGATCCGCCTCAGGAAGCGCGGCGTAGTTCCGGACGTGGTTCTTGCCCCAGCCGCCAGCCCCGACGACTGCGACCCCAATCGGTTCACTTCCGCTCATGCGGCCCCCGCAGCATTGGGTCAGCGTAGCAGGAGTGGTCCACGGCGAAAAACTACTCGCGAAGGACTCAGGGAAGCATCGCGCGGCACTCGCGTACGTACCGGCCCCGGCCGAGTTTCACGCAGTTTCGATAGGCTTGACGCGCTCCCTGCATGTCGCCCCGCATTTGGCGAGAGGCGCCAAGCACGACCCACGCCAACGCGTTGGAAGAGTCGATCGCGGTCGCGCGTTCGGCTAGCTCGGCAGCTTCGCGCGCATGCTCGCGACCCAACTGCAGTCGTGCGAGTTCTGCAAGGGGATCGCTCGCTTGGGGGTCGAGCTCGATCGCACGACGATACGCGGCGGTCGCCCTGGAACCGCGCTTCAATTTCCTGGCCAGTGCAAGCTGGGCGTCGTACGTGTCGACCGCGCCCGTCGGGGCATAGATGCCTGGCTCCTCCGGCTCTGCTGTCGGGGCGACCGCAGGCATTGCGTCGGGCGCGGCGGTCCCTTTCGTCGCGCCCGCCAGATCGGGATCCACACCCGGTTCGGCACCAAGCTCCGTGGGGCGTGTGGGAGTGGCTGTCATTGCAGGCGGCGAAGTGCCCGCGAACGTGTCCGCCTCTTCGATGGCAGCTTCGCCGATGACCCGTTCCACTTCGCGGGTCGCCAGCGGCCCCCGCGGCGACTGCATGTAGCCGATCGCCATCACGGCAATGACGAGCATCATGAGCCATACGTAGCGCGCGGGCTCTGTGGAGTTCCCGCCACCGTCGGCTCGCGGAGCGATCCGTGCGTCTACGGGAATCGTCGGAGGGCTGATCGGCGTAAGCGTGGGCAGGGCCTCGGATACTTGGCCGTATGTCAGCGGGGGCGGATCGGCCGCCGCGGGCTCGTGACGTTCGACGGCCTCCTCTTCGCGCGGTTCTTCCGGAACGGCGGGCGCAGGATCGGGCGGCATGGCGGGTGGGGGAGACGACCGAACGAAAGGCCCGGGTGGCGGATCCGAATCGATCACGGCAATCGCTTCGGCAACCTCGGGATCGTCTCGAAGCTCGTTCAATGTCTGATCCCAGTCTCCTGACGCGGCCGCATCGGCGCGCACCTTTTCCACCGGGTCGAGCTCGGGGATTCGCCCTGCCCAGTTGAGGATGGTTCCACCGCCCTTGGCCGTCTGAAATCCGCCAGGCGTGTCTTTTCGCGGGTTGGAAGGTGGCGGGGCCGGTGCCCAACCCGCGAGGGCCTGCGCCTCCGAGCCGGACGCGGGCGCAAGAACCGTCGGAGGCTGAGACGCCGGCACCCACTGGTCCGCGTCATAGGCTATCGGGGACGGTAGGGACTCCGGTGTAGGCACGAGGTCGGAAGCCGGTCGATTGCGGCTAGGTACCGACGCGGGATCGACATTCGGTACTGCCGATGCTGGCGGCACGGAAACCGGTAGCTCCGCGGGCTTCGACGAGGGCGCCAGTTCGGTCACCGGAAGCCCATCGAGGGATGGAACGGCGATCGGCGTCAACGAAGCCTTGGGGCCGGGCCCAGGGCCGGGGCCCGGGATCGTGTCGATGGGAACCCGTGGCGGCAACGAGGACACCGGCATCTTCGCCTGCGCGAGAATCGGAATGCTGTCTTTGACTTCGCCGAGTTCGCGCACGATCCCCTCGAAGTAGAGGTCGACGATCTTCCGCAGTGCTTCGACGTGGTCCCCGCCGTGGGCCTCGATCACGGAGCCGATCGGACGTTTGCCGTCGATCAGACGTACCACGACGTTCTGATCGTCGGGTGTGTCGTGGAGTCGCTCCCGCAGGACCTCGCCATCGACCTCGAGCACGACGTCGAACGGCGGGAGAAGCTCAGACAGCCGACTCCACTCATCGAGCCGGCGCATGCCCTCCATCAACAACGCTTGAGTCGTTCGATGTACAGTTCGCTCGACGAGGCTCACCTTCCGAAACTCGAGATCGAAGCTACCCCCACGCCAGAGCAACAGGCGATACACGGCATCCTCACCACCCAGGTCTTCCACCGCTGCGTGGATCACCGCTCCCGAGTCGAACGAGATCATGCCCTGGTCGCCCGCCTCGGTGCGGAGACTCAACACCCCAGACTTCCGGCTCACGTCGATTGTCTGCAGGAGGTCCACGACGCTCATCTCGGTAAGCGCTCCGCTGAACCGCGTCTTCGCGTCGTCGGTTCGTTGGGCGAGCCCGTCGCGTGTTTGCCTCGCGAGCTCGATCCCCACTCGGGCGACGACCTCTCGGATGTAGATCGGCTTGGTCAGATAATCTTGAACCCCGAGTTCGAGACCACGAATCTTGCTCTCGATCGACTCGTCGCTCGACAGGAACATGAACGGGATACGCGACCACTCGGCGTTCTGCCGCAACTGCTCGACGAACTCGAAGCCGTTCATATCGCCGAACGCGGTGTCCGATAGGATCAAATCAGGCTTGTTCGTGTGGAGAATCTCGAACGCCTTCCCCACGCTCGGACAACCTGCCACATTGTAGCCCGCGTTCCGTAGACTCACCTCGAGCACACGAAGGCTACGGGGGTCTGCATCGACAACGAGCAGATTTTGCTTGGTCACCAGTCAGTGATAAATTGAGTTGGGCCCAATGAAAAACCCAAAATGCGCGATTGTGATGATCATCGGCTCAGTAGTTCTGGCGATTGGCTGCCAGAAAACGAGTGCGAACATGGCTTTTGAGCGCGTGGACCCTGACTTTGGGGGCCTCCAAGGCGGAAAGAGCGTCCGGATCGTCGGCGACAACATTCGGCTCGACATCGGCTACTCAGTTCTGTTTGGGTCCGATATCGCGAGCCAAGTGTCGATTGCGAGCGAAGAGGCGATCGTGGCGGTGACGCCGAGGGCGATCGAGCCGGGCCGAGTCGACGTCGTGATCCGGACGGACGACGGTTCGGTCTTTCGGATTAAGAACGGCTTCGAGTACGTGAACCAAGGCGGCAACCTGCTGGACGACACCTCGGACGAATCTGAGCCCTGACGATTAGTCTTCGAGATCGGAGTTTGCTTCCGGATCGTCCTCGGGCACGAGGCAGACCCCGGAAAGGCACTTCAAGCCTTCGATACATTGCCCGTCCCGTGTGCAGGGCTCGTCAATGTCTTTGAGCACGATGTCCGTCCCGCAACCGCTCGCTGCGGAGACCCAAAGAGCCGCAGCGAGTCCGTAGAACGCAAAGGCGCGCGGGGTACTCATCACCCGGACGATAGCGCAGGGCACCACCCAGCACCACGACCCGCGATCAAACGCTGCTAGGCTTCTCAGGTGGACATTCGCCTTCTGATCCCGGAGCTCTTCGAGAAGCTGAGCCTGATCGCGACGGCGGGCTTGCTCGGGGTGCTCGTGCCGCCGCTCCGAAATCGGCTCCTCGGACTCGGGCGCCCCCGAGACATCTGGGTCGCGGTGGCCTTCGGTGTCTTGTTGTCGCTTTGGGGAGCGACGATGGGGTTCGGCTGGCTCGGTCATCATCTCAATCTCCGGGCCGTCGGGATCATGATCGCGGGCATTCTCGGCGGCTCGCGTGCCGGTGCGCTCGCTGGCCTGCTCGCGGGTTCCTTCTTCGTTCTTCGCGTCTCGCCGGACGCAGGAATCTGGGCTGTGGGTGCGTCGGTGCTCGACGGGTGGCTCGCGGGTCTCGTGGCGGAAAGACGCGAACGTTTGTTCGTCGGCTGGCGTGCCCTACGCACGGCAGGCGCAATCCAGCTCGCGGGGTTGACGCTGGTCGCCGTCGGGATCCGTACCCGGGACGATAGCTTGATTCTCGCACTCCCCTCACTGGCCGCCCAGCTGGTCGGCGTGGCGGCAGGGGTCGCGCTTTGGGTGAATGTGGCCCGGGTGGTG
>JBATTM010000485.1:0-13726 GCA_049670545.1 Polyangiales bacterium | reverse complement strand
GCACGTCGGGGTCTGAGGGCGCCAGTTCGAGCGCTCGCGCGATTCGCGCGTCCGCAGCATCGACTGCGCCTAACCCCGCCTCGAACGCAGACCAATGAAGCGTAACTTCCGGCGACTCGGGCGAAGTCTCCGAGGCGAAGTCCAAGTAGGCGCGGGCGACCTCCGCGTCCGTATCCGACTGCCAACCGTAGAGCCTCGCCCAGAGGAGGGCGACTTCGGTGGAGGAGAGCGCCCCGACAACAGGCTCGCGAGGCTCCGCATTCGCGATCGGGTGTGTGGCGATTCCGTAGTCGGCGTTGAGATACTTCTCAACCCAGGGGTCCAAGTTCAACCCGCCGAAGGAGCTCTGCCACGCGATATCGTCGGTCTCACCGCGACCGAGAGCCGCAAGGTACGCCGCGAAGCGCGCCGACAGCGCCGGCGCCCCAAACTGCAGCAGATGAATCGCGAGCCACGAACCCGCGTAGTGCGCGGTGGTGTTTTGAAGGTCCGCCACCGATCGTCTCTTCCCGGAGAAGTAGAACTGATCGGCGGTCATCCGTCGAAGTGCGTCGAAGTCCGGGAGTCGACGTTTGGGAAGCACCCAAATCTCCGCGCCATTCACCACGACGGGGTAGATGTCGTGGTACGGCTCGACATTCTCCATCGAGACGAACGCGAAGGCAGGCATCCCGAGGACCAGCTCGCCTTCTCTGATGCGGGCTGTCTCGTAAAATGACGCCATGCCTTCGTGAAACCAGGGGCGTGCCTCCGGAAAGCACATCGCCACGGCCCCGTGGGTGAGCTCATGGACGAAGAGTTGCGTATTGCTCCCCGCGACCCGACGCGACATGACGAGCTGCGCCTTGGCATCGAGAAGCTCGCTTGGCGGAGGGACGAACAGCCCGCCTTGATTGCGTCTTCCGAGCCTGTCGATGTCGTCTTGTGACTTGAGAATGACGAACTCCATCGGCGCGTTCGCATGTTCGAACGCACAAGGAAACTCGTTCTCGCCGATGGCCGTCCGCAGCCGCTGGTACTCGATGGCCAACTCGATTGCGTCCTCGGGGTCGATGTCCGTTCGGATCAAGAGATCGTCAGTCTCGACCCGGATCCAGCCCGTGGTGCTCGCGCCCACGCCGCCACGGCCGGTGCAGCCGGTCGAGGCGAGGGCCGCGGCGAGCAGTGCCCAAGTACGCCAGTCTTTGACCACCGGCTGAGAGTACCGATCGAGCCGGATTCCGCGAAGCGCAAAGTTGGCGCGGCTCAGGTGAGCTCGTCGATTAGGCGGTCGAGTTCGTCGTAGCTCGCGTACTGGATTCTCAGATGCCCGCGCTCTGGGCCCGTTTCGTGGACGGTCACCGCGGAGCCCAACGCCTTCGACAACCGGCTCTCGAGATCGCGCACGTTGCTGCTCTTGCCCGACTTCGGCTTGCTCGGGCCGTTCGTGTCACTGCGCGCCTGCCTGCGGGCCTGTCGCTCGGCCTCGCGCACGCTCCAGCCTTTCGCCACGGCCGCCTTGGCCAGCTTCTTCATCGCAGTGACGCTCGGCGCGGAAAGCAGGGCACGCCCGTGGCCCTCGCTCAACCGACCCTCCTCGACGAGTTCCATGACTGCATCAGGAAGTTTGAGCAGGCGCAACGAGTTGGCGACCGTCGAACGCTCCTTGCCGACTTTCGTGGCAATCACCTCTTGGGTGTAGCCAAAATCGTCCACCAAACGCTGAAACGCGCGAGCCGTCTCGAGCGGATTGAGGTCTTCCCGCTGCAGGTTCTCGACCAGCGCCGCCTCGAACGCCGCTTCGTCCCCAAGATCGTGCACGAAGATGGGGAGCTCTTTGAGGCCCGCTTGCTGGGCGGCTCGCCACCGCCGCTCGCCTGCGATGATCTCGAAGCCACCCGCGTCGCGCTTTCGCACGAGCACCGGCTCGAGCACGCCGTGCTCACGGATCGAGGCCGCCAGCTCGGCGAGCGCTTCGGCGTCCATGCGCGTCCGAGGCTGCATGCGGCCTGGGTGTAAGTCCTCGATCGCCGCGGAGTCTCCGCCGCTCCTCGCTGCAGAAGGTGGCGGCGCTGCCGGAAGCAAGCCGTCCAAACCCCGCCCCAAGCGTCGTCGCGCCACTATGCTGCTTCCTCCAGATCCTCGAGAAGCTCCCGCGCGAGGCTCAGATACGTATAGGAGCCTCGTGAGGATGCGTCGTAGAGGATCACCGGTTTACCATGCGAAGGCGCCTCCGCGAGCCGCACGTTCCGCGGGATGATCGTATCGTAGACGTGAAAGTGTCGACGAACCTCGGCGGCCACCTCGTTGGCGAGGTTGTTGCGGGCGTCGAACATGGTGAGGAGCACGCCGTGAATCTCGAGGCCCTCGTTGATCGAGGCTCGGACCCGCTCAATCGTACCGACCAACTGGGAAAGGCCTTCGAGCGCATAGTACTCGCACTGCAACGGGACCATCACCATGTCGGCCGCCGTCAGCGCATTGATCGTCAGCATCCCGAGCGAAGGTGGGCAGTCGACCACGATGAAATCGTAGTCGTCGCGGACCGCGTCGAGCGCATCTCGCAGCCGGGTCGCGCTGTCGTCCGCCTCGAGAAGGTCCCGCTCGACCCCAACCAAGTCCTGCGTGGCCGCGATCACGTGGAGAAAGGGCATCTCGGTCTCATAGATGACATCGGCAGTCTCGACGTCGCCGAGGAGCAGTTCGTAAGAGCCCTCGAGGTCGTCGTCGTTTGGGTCACAGCCGACACCGGTCGACGCGTTGCCTTGCGGGTCCAGGTCGACCAACAGCACGCGCTGCTCCGCCACCGCCAAACTTGCGCCCAAGTTCACCGCCGTCGTCGTCTTTCCAACCCCACCTTTTTGGTTGGCGATCGCAACCACCCGACTCATTCGTTGCGTCTACCAGCGCCGTCGATCGGTTTCAATCTCGTCCGTTTTTTTGCCATCGGGATCGCGATGGGTAGGGTGTGCTCAAGTGTAGGACAAAGTAGTCAATCGCCTTACCAAGCCACGACGGTGAAGGGACGGCAAGGGACGAAATAAGGGGGGGACATGCGCCCGAGGGGACCAAAGAACTATTTCTCGCTAGCCGAGTTCGAGCGCGAAGAACTTCGCCGCCATCACAAGGCTGGGTGGTCCCTCGACGATCTGTATTCCGAGGCCACCTTCGAGCCCGGGGAAGACGACTCGCTCCGAAACGACGAACCCGAAGAGCTCGACTTCGACTTCGGCTGACCGCGCCACGACGGGCCGGTGCTAGTCGATCATCCCGCCGCCAGGCTGCAAGAAGTGTGATTCGTGCCCGTAATCGGCCTCATGCTGAACCGGGCCGATGATCCCCTCTGCCATCGCCCACAAGAGCGCGAAACAAAATCCGAGGGTGACGAAGCCCAAGACGATCAGCTTGGGCCCTTGCCAAAACGAATCGGCCTTCACGGTGCTTTCGTTCAATCCGTCGCTCATCGGGACGTTGTTGTACGTATCTGACATGGGACCTCTAGGCTTTCTCTCGGGCGGCTAGATAGTGCCAGGGCTCGCCTGGGTCAAATGCGACGGGCCGCCTTGCATCACCACACCCTGGTTTTTCTGGACAATTTGCAGGGTCGTCTTACAAGCGTTAATCAGGCCTCAGAGGTTTTACGTTGTCCGCCATCGAGCTCATGACCCCGCGCATGCTCGAAGACATGCGCCGTTCCTGCCAACTGGCAGCCGATTGCCTCACGGCCGTCGGAGAGATCATCGCTCCGGGCCTCGCCACGGACGACATCAACCAATTCGTGCACGAGTACATCGTGTCCCACGACGCGTACCCGTCGCCTCTCGACTACAAGGGCTTTCCAAAGAGCGTCTGCACGAGCGTCAACGAGTGCGTCTGCCACGGGATTCCGGGCGCACAGGTGTTGAAAGATGGGGATATCATCAATGTCGATGTGACCACGTACCTTCCGAAGGAGCACGGGTACCACGGCGACACGAGCCTCACGTTTTACGTCGGACAACCAAGCGAAGAAGCGGTGCTCGTCGTCGAGACCGCGCGACGCTGCCTCGAACTCGGAATCGCAGAGGTCAAACACGGCAAGCGCATCGGGGACATCGGAGCCGCGATTCAAGAGTATGCACAGGGGCGCGGCTGCTCGGTCGTCCGTGACTACGTCGGTCACGGCGTCGGCCGCGAGTTTCACATGCCGCCCCAAATCCCGCACTACGGCACGCGAGGCAAAGACAAGCGTCTCAAGGCGGGCATGGTCTTCACGATCGAGCCCATGATCAACATCGGCCATCACCAAACCGAACTCTTGGGCGATGACTGGACGGTGTTGACCCTCGATCGCTCATTGTCGGCGCAATTCGAACACACCATATTGGTGACCCGGGAAGGCGCAGAGGTCCTGACCGCGCGTCGCGCCGTGGCGAAGCACAGCGAAGATTTGCCCTGGGCCGAAGTCGGCCCGCTTTCGGCGCCTGCTGCCTGGGCCGAGCGGCACGGCCAGGCCGTCTAGACGTCGCTTCCCGTCGAGACATACACGCCATCGTTCGTTTCGCGGCACGCGAGGCGCTCGAGGGAAAGCCCTTCACATGGGCCTTCGACGCAATAGCCATCGTCAATCCGATACAGCGCGCCGTGCGTCCCGCAGATCAAGTGCCTGCGATCCTCGGTGAGCAGCTCGCCGGTCCCGCCATCGAGTGGCACGGGCAGGTGTCGACAGAGGTTGCGTAGCGCCACGAGACCGCCCGTGGAGTTTCGAAGCAGGATGGCGACTATCGGTAGCCCCTGAACGTCCTTGCCGAGATACACCGTTCGTGCATCGCCCTGCTTCAGTTCCTCCCCCGCGCATACCAGCACCTCGGCCACGTCAACTCTCCCCAGGATCGGCCCACGCGTGGCGCGCAGGGACCGAGACGAGATCACGGTCGGGCAACCAGAGCCCTGTTAGCCATCCGCCGTACACACACCCCGTGTCGAGTCCGAACGCGTGCGGGTGGCGCTGCAGACCGCGAATCGCATCGTGGCCGAATACCACCAACCGAGGCCCGGGCCAGAGCGTGGCCCAGGGCTCGCCCTCCTCGTACGCACGCGACGCACTGCCGTCAGCGAGGATGCTTCGCATGTTCATCAGGTCGTACGGATCCTGCTCTTCGAGCGGCAGGTCGGGCAGCAGCCCCGCATGCACGACCAGCGCGTCGTCATGGGGAAGCTCGAGCCACAGTGGAAGCCCGGCAAGCCACCCCCAATCGTCGGGGTCGAGGGCGTCAGCCACCTCTTGGTGCGTATCCCGGAGCTCGGGGAGGGGCTTCCCGGCGCGCTTCGCATCCCACCAGCGAAGGCAATGCTGGTCGTGGTTGCCCCGCACGGCCCTCGCCCCGAGCTTGCGCGCGAGGCGAATAACCCCGAGTGAATCCGGCCCCTTGGCGACTAAATCTCCCACGAATACCAGTTGGTCGTCGTCATCCCAATCCGCCTCGCGGAGCAGGTCTTCGAGCTCCTCGAGACAGCCGTGCACGTCCCCCACGATCAGCGTCCGCATGGTCATGGGTCGATCTTGGCGCCGAGGCGCGAAGAATCCAAGTTCGTGGGCGCTTCGACCGCGTTGACAGCAGCGTCAAACGGGCGATACAGGCGTCGTCATGATCAAGGAAGGCCGCAAGGCACCTGCGTTCAATCTCGAGTCGTCCGAAGGTGGCAAGGTCGCGCTCAAAGACCTCGCTGGCAAGTACGTCATCGTCTACTTTTACCCTCGCGACAACACGCCGGGTTGCACTGTCGAAGCGAACGACTTCAACGAGGCGCTCCGCAAGTTCAAGGCACGTGGCGCGGTGGTCCTCGGCGTGAGCAAGGACTCGATCGCCTCGCATTGTAAGTTCGCTGACAAATACTCGCTCAAGTTTCCGTTGCTGACCGACCCCGATGGCAAGATGCTCGAGTCGTACGATGCCTGGGGCGAGAAGAACATGTACGGCAAGAAATCGATGGGCATCATCCGCTCGACGGTGCTGATCGGCCCCGAAGGGAAAGTGATCAAGCACTTTCCAAAAGTGAGGGTCAAGGGCCACGTCAACGCCGTTCTCGAGGCGCTTGACGAAGCCCGGACCGATTGACACCCGGGAGCCTTCAAGCGCATGGTTCCACTGCGATGAGCGAGCCCAGTCCGATCCCGGCCCAGGCGGCCCCGTCCGCCCACGACGCGCCGGAAGCGCTCGACCCGAATTTCCGGATCACGCTCCCCAATTTCGAGGGGCCGCTCGACCTCCTTCTGCACCTGATCCGCAAGCACGAACTCGACATCCTCGATCTACCGATCGCCTTCATCACCGAGAAATACCTCGAATATCTCGGTTTGATGGACCAGCTCAACCTGGACGTGGCGTCCGAGTACCTCGTGATGGCGGCCACGCTTGCTCACATCAAGAGCAAGACGCTCCTGCCGCGGCCCCCAGAGGATCAGGACGACGATCCTGGCGAGGAGATCGATCCACGCGCCGAGCTGATACGACGTCTGCTCGAGTATCAGAAGTACAAACGGGTCGCCGAAGATCTGGGCGAACGGGCGATCGCGGGCCGCGATGTCTTTTCTCGAGGGACCCCGGCGCCGGTTTCGGACGCTACGCAACCGCTCGCGAAGTTCAGCGTGTTCAAGCTGATCGACGCTTTCAAGAAGGTCGCTGAGCGCCTCACCGACGGGTTTTCGCTCGAGGTCGACGCCGAGCGAATGACGATCCAGGAGCGCATCGGTGGCCTCGTCGAACTGCTGCGGGACCGACGACGCTGCCGTTTCGACGAAATGTTCGAGGGGGTGACGACTTCGTACGAGCTCGTCGTCACCTTCTTGGCGTTGCTCGAGATGGCGAAGATGCGACTCGCAAGCGTCTACCAAACGGACCACGAAGAGCCGATCTATCTCGAGTACACACTAATCGACGAACACGGCGACCCGATGGTTCCAGACGACGTTGCACGAACCTTGTCGGGATACGAAGCGCCGGACATGAGTGAACCGGAAGACAAACCCCTCGAGTCTGTGGTGGTCCCCGCAGGGTCGTCGGAAGCCTATGGATGGATCGAAGACGAGTTGAAGTCATGACCGATGCCCAAGCCCAAGAACCGGCCCTCGAAACCAACGGAGCCGCCCCGCACGTGCCGGAGGCACTAGGGGTGCTCAAGAACGTGATCGAAAGCCTGATCTTCGTCGCAGACAAGCCCGTGTCGGCCAAGCGCCTGGCGCGCACGGCGCACGCGACGATCGCGGAGGTGCAACCCGTTCTCGACGAGCTGGTCGCGGATTATCAGCACCGCGGGGTGCGGCTCTACTTCATTGCGGGCGGCTATCAGTTTCGCTCCGCGTCCGACAGCTCGGAGTTCGTCAAGAGTTTCGTGGCACCGCGCCCGCTTCGATTGACCCGAGCCCAGCTCGAGACACTCGCGATCGTGGCCTACCGCCAACCGCTGACCCGGCCCGAGGTGGACGATGTCCGTGGAGTCGACTCTGGGTCGGCGCTTCGGATGCTCGCCGAGCGCGGACTCGTCAAGATTCTGGGTCGTAAGGACGAGCCCGGTCGCCCATTGGTATACGGAACGACAGCACGGTTCCTCGAGTTCTTCGGATTGAGCACGTTGCAGGAACTGCCCACCCTTCAGGAGTTCAGCGACCTGACCGACGAACACAAGGCATTGTTCGAAGAGAAGACCGGCGAGTCGATCGACATCGCCGCCGCCGAACTCGCAGCGGCCGAGGCCCTCGAGGACGCCGAGCGAGAGCTCCTCGAACAAGAAGAAGCCGCGCGCCTCGCATCCGAAGAGGAAGCCTACGGCGATGACGCGGAAGACCCCGCACGGGTAGACGCGGACGCGGACGCGGGCGAGCAGGCCGCGGAAGCGAGCGACGACGAGGATCAAGAAGACGAGGATCAAGACGAGGATGAAGAGTGACGTTTCAGGAACTCATTCTCGCCCTCGAGCGGTTCTGGTCAGAACACGGGTGCCTGCTCGTGCAGCCCTACAACTCTGAGGTCGGCGCGGGCACGTTCAACCCGCACACGTTCTTGCGCGCCATCGGCCCAGAGCCGTGGAACGTCGCCTACGTGGAGCCAAGCCGACGCCCGACCGACGGTCGCTACGGGGAGAACCCCAACCGGCTGCAGCAGTTCCACCAGTACCAGGTGATTCTCAAACCATCCCCACTCGACATCCAAGACCTCTACCTCGAATCGCTGCGCGCACTGGGGACCGACCCCAATCGGCACGACATTCGGTTCATCGAGGACGACTGGGAGTCGCCGACGCTCGGGGCGTGGGGCCTCGGTTGGCAAGTGTGGCTCGACGGCCTCGAGATCAGCCAGTTCACGTATTTCCAGCAGTGCGGCGGGATCGATTGCAAGCCGGTCAGCGGCGAGCTCACGTACGGCCTCGAGCGCATCGCGATGTACCTCCAAGACGTCGACGACGTGTACGACCTTCAATGGGCCCCCGGCATTCGCTATGGCGACCTCTACAAGCGCGCCGAATGGGAGTGGAGCACGTACAACTTCGAGCAGGCGGATACCGCTTTGCAAGACCGACTGTTCGCCGAGTACGAGACTCAGGTGAGCAACTTGCTCGGGCTCAGCGATAAGCGCGGGAAGGGTGGCGCCCTGCAGTTCGAACGAGCGCCACTCGAACGGCTGGTACTCCCCGCGTACGACGCCGTCATCAAGTGCAGCCACTACTTCAACGTGCTCGACGCCCGCGGTGCGATCAGCGTCACCGAGCGCCAGCACTACATCGGGCGGGTGCGTTTCATCGCCAGGGCGGTGGCGGAGTCCTGGTATGCACAGCGCGAGGCCCTCGGGTTTCCACTCTTGGACGCCGCAGCGGCCGCGCAGTAGTCGCCCGATTGCGCCACAGGATCGGGTCTGGTAGCAACGGCTCTCCATGTCCGCCGAGTTTTTGCTGGAAATTGGGACCGAGGAGCTGCCGTCGTCATTCGTGAGGCATGCGCTCACCGCCATGCATGGTGCCGCCACCGATCTCGTGAAGCAGGCACGTCTCGAATCGGGCACCCTCGAGATCACCCAGCTAGGCACGGCTCGAAGGCTTGCACTTCGGATACGCGGGCTCTCGATGACGCAGCCCGATCGCCAAGAAACCGTCACTGGCCCGCCCTGGAATGCAGCCTTCGAAGAAGATGGCACGCCGAAAAGGGCCGCGACCGGATTCGCGAAGAAGCATGCGGTCGACGTGGCCGCGCTGAAGAAGAAGACGACCGACAAGGGCGACTACGTCACGGTCGAAGTCCATGAGGCAGGCAGGGTCACTAGCGCCGTCCTGGCTGAAATCCTTCCGCAGCTTTGTCAGCGCATCTCGTTTCCCAAGTCGATGCGCTGGGGCAGCGGAGACATCGCATTCGGGCGACCGATTCATTGGATCGTCGCGCTGCTTGGCGAGGAGATCGTCGACTTCGAGTTCGCAGACGTGAGGTCGGGGCGCACGACACGTGGTCATCGGTTCCTGGCACCTGACCCCTTCGACATCGCGAGCGCCCCCGATTACGTCGCCGACCTCGAACGCGCCCATGTGCTCGTTGATCTCGACGTCCGCAAACAGCACATGCTCGACGCCTTGGTCGCGTCCGCGGCCTCGCTCGGCGGCGTGCTCCAGCCCGACGCGTTCCTAGCGGACGAGTGCGTGTCGCTGGTCGAGCAACCGTTCGTGGTGCCGGGTCGGTTCGATGAGGACTTTCTCGCGCTTCCGGAAGAAGTGGTCATCGCCGTCATGCGCGATCATCAGCGCTACTTCGCCGTTCGTGGGTCGGAAGACGGCCCATTGCTGCCCGCCTACCTCAACGTCGTGAACACCGCCGAAGACCCCGCAACCATCGCCAAGGGCAACGACCGCGTGCTCCGAGCGCGCCTCGCGGACGCCCGATTCTTCGTCGAGGAAGATCGCAAGGCTCCACTCGCCCGTCGTCTCGAGAAGCTCGAGTCGGTGGTCTTTCAATCGAAGCTCGGAACGATGGGCGCCAAAGTCCGTCGAATCGAGAAGACCGCGCGCGCGATAGCCGAACGCGCGGGGGCCCCTGCGGACGCCGCCGGCGAGGCCGCGCGTCTGTGCAAGGCAGACCTCGAGACGCTGATCGTCTACGAGTTTCCCGAGCTCCAGGGTGAGATGGGACGGTGGTACGCGCTTCGCGAAGGCATCGACCCCACGATCGCCCATGCGATTCGCGACCACTACCGTCCGCAGGGTGCCGATGACGGGGTCCCGACTGACGCCGTCGCTGCGGCTGTCGCGGTGGCTGATCGAATCGACACACTGGTCGGCTGTTTCGGGATCGGGCTCGTGCCGAGCGGTTCGGCCGATCCCTTCGCGCTTCGCCGGGCGGCACTCGGGATCATCCGCATTGCCCTCGATGGGCCGATGGACATCGACCTCAGGCTCATCGCAGACCAGGCGTATGCAGGCTACGCGGGAGACGCGGACCTACGACCGGCCAACGAAACCGCCTCCTCGCTCGACGAATTCTTCCGCGGCCGGATCCGCGCGCTCGCGAAGGATCAGTACGGTGCCGACGTCGTCGACGCCTGCATTGGTGCCTGGGATGGGGGATCGGTGCGAGACCTCCGTACACGCATGGAAGCGGTGGCCGAGGTGCGGGCGGCGACCGAGTTCGAAGCGTTGGCCATCGCGTTCAAGCGCGCCTCCAACATCACGAAGGAAAGCGCCCGAGGGGCGGTCGATGCGGCGCTGCTGGAGCCAGGGGCAGAGGCCGACCTCGCCGATCGATTCAGCACGATTCAGGATCAGATTCGAACCGCCACGCGCGAACGACGGTACGCAGACGCTCTCAAGCTGGTCGCGACCGAGCTCGGGGGGCCGATCGATCGCTTCTTTGAGGAGGTCTTCGTGATGGTCGACGATGCCGTGGTGCGCGAGAACCGCCTCCGTTTGCTCGGGGAAATCGCCGACACTGTCAACGGCGTTGCGCACTTCCACCAGCTTGCGACAAAGTCCTAGCGACGTGACCCATCTATACCCGCTCGACGCCAAGCTCGATCCGGAGCACCGGGTGTCGCTTCTCGGCACGAAAGCGGCCGGGCTCCAAGCCATGGCTGCGCTCGGCATTCCCGTGCCGCCCGGGTTTACGATCACGACCGAGGTCGGCGCGGGGTTCCGACACGGACGAGGGTGGCCGGATGGCCTGAACGCTGCGGTGGACGCGGCCATGGCGGACATCGAAGCGAGAGTCGGCCGGGGATTCGGTGACCCGTCGCGGCCCCTCTTGGTTTCGGTGCGCTCTGGCGCCCCGGTTTCGATGCCGGGGATGATGGACACCCTGCTCAACGTCGGGCTCACCGAGGAGACTCTCGGCGGACTCGCGGCCGCTCATGGCAACGAGCGATTCGCGCTCGACGCATACCGCCGTATCATCCACATGTATGGGACGGTCGTCCGCGGCATCGGCGCCGATCGCTTCCAGTTTCTCCTTGGCGAGCTCAAAGCTGATCTCGGGCGTCCGCGGATGCTCGACGCAGAGCTGCCCGTCGAATCACTCCGGGAGCTTGCGAATGCATACCTTGCCGTCGTCGCGAAGGACGGCAAACCATTTCCACAGGATGGCAAGACACAGCTGTGGGACGGGATCGCAGCCGTGTTCGCCTCATGGGAGAACGCGCGCGCCGTTCGATACCGTCGCATGCAGGCGATCGATCATGGCATCGGGACGGCGTGTACGGTGCAAGCCATGGTGTTCGGCAATACCGGGGATCAAAGCGGTTCCGGCGTGGCGTTCACGCGAAACCCCTCGAGCGGGAATCGTGAGCTCTACGGAGAGTTCCTGGCGAACGCACAGGGCGAGGATGTCGTCGCCGGCATCCGCACGCCCGCCGCACTGACGGCTCGCGCTTCGGCACCTGGCAAGGAGACCGAAAGCCTCGAGGTGTCCATGCCGGAAGCCTTTGCGACAATCTCGGAACACTGCGCGACCCTCGAAGCCCATTTCGGCGACATGCAAGACATCGAGTTCACCATCGAGGACGGCAAGCCCTATCTCCTTCAAACGCGTACCGCCAAGCGCGCCGCAAGGGCGGCGGTAAGAATCGCCGTCGACCTGGTCCGAGAGGGCGTGCTCGAAAAGCCCGAGGCATTGCTCCGCGTGGATCCGCGCGCGCTGGAACAGCTGCTGCGTGCTCGTTTGCCATCATCCGACGCGCTTCAAGCCCAGGGGGTCTCGCCGTTGGCGGTGGGCCTGCCCGCGAGCCCTGGGGCCGCGTCCGGCCGCATCGTGTTCGATGCCGATGACGCGGTCCGATGGGCGGCGGAGGGCCAAGACGTCATCCTCGTCCGCCAAGAGACCAGTGCCGACGACATTCACGGAATGCGTGCATCGAAGGGCGTGGTCACCGGGGCAGGCGGGATGACATCACACGCCGCGGTCGTCGCGAGAGGCCTCGGGAAGAGTTGCGTCGTGGGATGTGCCGATCTCGACATCGACGTACGGGCGCGGACGGTACGCCTCGACGGTGTCGACTCCGAGCCGCTTCGTGAGGGCGACCTGCTGACACTCGATGGGACGACGGGACACGTCTATCACGGCGCCCTCGACGTGGTCGCGTCGTCGACGGTCGACGAGTTCGAAGAGTTCATGACGTGGGCCGACCAGGTCCGGCGCATGCGCGTGTACGCGGAGGCCGATACCCCCCAAGCGGCTCGCGCCGCCTTGAGCTACGGCGCCGAGGGGGTGGGACTGTGTCGAACGGAGCACATGTTCTTCGCCGCCGATCGACTGTTCGCCATGCGCTGCGCGCTTCTTGCTCCCGATAGCGAGCCTCGGACGCGATGGCTGACCACGCTCGAACGGGCGCAACGCGACGATTTCGTCGAGTTCTTCATCGCGATGGACGGGCGCCCTGTGACGATTCGTTTGCTCGATCGCGCGCTTCACGAGTTCATGCCGGACACCGCGGCTGCGGTCGCCGAGGTCGCCGAAGCACTCGAACTCGAGCCGATCGAAATCGAGAGAGCCGCTGCACGGCACGCCGAAACCAACCCGGGTTTCGGACAACGCGGCGTTCGGTCCGGGCTCACAGTACCCGGCCTCTACGACATGCAACTTCGGGCGATGTTCTTCGCCGCCCGCGACTGCATCGAGCAAGACGTCACGGTAGAGCTCGAAGTCCTGATTCCGATGATCGCCTTCGCCACCGAGGTCCAAGCCGTGCGCCAGATCCTGCAGGGCGTCGAGAAGCAGGTCTTTCAAGACGCTCACCCTCGGTTCACCGTTCGGGTGGGTGCGATGATCGAGCTTCCGCGGGCATGTCTCGTCGCCCACGACATTGCCGAAGTCGCGGAGGTCTTCTCGTTCGGGGGGAACGACCTCACCCAGAGCGCACTTGGAATCAGTCGCGAGGACGCCGGACGCTTTCTCCCGAGCTACCTCAACGATCTGGGGCTTCTCCTTCAGGACCCGTTTACCCACCTCGACCCGCGCGTCGCTGAGTTGATGGAAATGGCGCTCCGGCGCGGGAAAGAGGCTCGACCAGGGCTCGTGGCGGGCCTGTGTGGCGACCAGGGCGGCTATCCGGGCTCGATCGAAGTCTGCGAGGCGCTGGGGCTCGATTTCGTGTCCTGCCCACTTCAGCAGCTCCCTGGGGCCCGCTTGGCAGCCGCCCAAGCTAGGCTTCGGCAGCGGAACGAGGCCACCGGAGGGTTTTCCGCTTGCTGAAGCCCGTTCCCCATGTTCCAATGCAGGTTGGACTTTGCGGTGACACTGTAT
>JBATTM010000484.1:0-4581 GCA_049670545.1 Polyangiales bacterium | reverse complement strand
GGCACCGGCGGCCAAGGGGGCAGCGAGGTCGGGTGGCCTCCCGCAGCCACGGTGTTCCTCGACGAGCTCGGGATCTTCCATGCCGATTGCGACACCGACGAAGACTGCGCGATGGCGCTCGGCTACTTCCATGCGCGCGACCGCTTCGTGCAAATGGATCTGCAGCGACGATTGTCGACTGGCCGCCTGACGGAGGTCGTCAACAAGCCACTGGTCGAAGCCGGAGGTCTGCTCGAACCGCTGATCAACACCGCATCGAACAATCGCGCGCTCTACTCCGCACGCGACGGGCGCCCCGCGGGGGAAGTGGCCTTCGAGCAAACCGACGAGAAGACCAGAGGCCTCTTCACCGCATACGCTGTCGGCGTGAACCAATGGCTCGCGGATGTGCGCAACGGCGAGAACGGCGCGATCTGGCCCGCCGAGTTCGAGAACCCACTGCTCGACTACGATCCAGAAGATGCAGCCGAATGGACCCCGGGCGACAGCATCGCAACGGTCCTCACCCTGATCGGCAACCTGACGATCGACGAGAACAAGCAGCTGAACGCGGCGCGGGCACGTGAGGAGATCGACGACAATCTTCGCTACCAGGATCTTTGGAGCCTCGAGCCGATCAAGAAGTCTCCGATTCTCGAGGTAGGGACATACCCCCCCGCAAGCGCGTCCTTGCTGTTGAAGAACAAGCCCGATCCAAAGCGCCCCGCGATTTTCGGGCGTGCCGTGAACGCGATGGCCACGCTCGAGCGTGAGTTGGCCGTGACTGAATCGATGAGCCGGCTCTTTCCGAAGAACGAGTTGATCAACGGCGACGTCGGATCGAACAACTGGGTTCTCGGGCCTTCCAAAACCGAGAACGGCAATACCTTCCTTTCGAACGACCCGCACCTCGGTCTGTCGCAACCCGCAGTTTGGTACCTCGCGCACATGGATTCCAAGACCAACGGCTCGGGTACGATCCACACTGCAGGCGTCACCCTCGCCGGCTTGCCCTACGTGATTATCGGGCAGAACGAAGACGTCGCCTGGGGTGCGACCAACACGGGGCTCGACTTCACCGACGTGTATCTGGAGGAGCTCGTCAAGGACGACGACGGAGAACCGATCGGCGTCATGTTCGACGGTCAAGTCGTCGAGTTCATCCGCGTCGACTTCGAGATGGGATTCAGCGACGGCTCAACGGAGACCCGAGAACTCCTTTTCGTTCCCCACCACGGCCCGGTTCGCAGCATCGATCCGGAGAACGACGTCGCAATCACCCTTCGATGGACGGGCACAGACATCACGACCGACGCGAACTTCGCGACGAAGATGGCCGTTGCCACCACTGTGGAGGAGGCACGGGAAGCACTCACGAACGTCACGACGGTGGGGCAGAACTGGGTGGTCATCGACAATCAGGGTAGTTTTGGCTGGTTCCCATACAACCGAATCCCGAAGCGCACGTGGGCAGTCGACCTCGACATGAACGACCCATCGGAGCCCTTCCCCTGGTTGCCGCTTCCCGGAACGGGTGAGTACGAGTGGGACGAGTACTACACGTACGAGGAACTTCCCCAAGCGCTCAATCTAGACAATGGCTGGCTGGCCACCGCGAACAGTGATCACACCGGCGCTGCGTTCGACGGCAACCCGACCAACGACGGGTTCGCGCCGCAGCAAACCGACAACATTGCAGCCGGCTATCGCACCGCGCGAATCGTCGAGCTGATCGAAGCGACCGACGAACACACCCGAGAGACCAACGAAGCCCTCATTGGCGACGTCGAGGTCTTGATCGGACGCGACATGGTTCCTGCGATCCTCGCCATCGCGAACGACGACCAAACGTCGCTGACACCAGAGGCGCAAAAGATAGTCAATGCGCTCACCGCCTGGAACTACACCTGCCCCACGGGGATCGACGGGAGCGATCCGGTCATGTCGCCCCTGGCGAGCGCTGCCGAAGTCGAGGAGTCCTCGGGGTGCACCGCGTGGCACCGCGCGATTCGAGATATCGACGACGCCCTCGCGCGGGACGAATCGACAAACAAATTCCCGAGCGGAGTCACCTTCTTTTCCATCATGGACCCCTCGCGCCTCAAGGCGGGCGACGTCTACTGGGATGACGTGGACACCGAGGGGGTGACCGAAACCAAGTTCGACATCATCGGCGCGGCCCTCGACACGGCCGGCAGCGCACTGGTCGCGGAGTTCGGCCAAGACGAAACCGAGTGGCCGTGGGGACGCAAGCACGGCTTCCGGTTGACGAGCCTCTTGGCCTCGCTCAGCAGCCTGTTCAACGACTTCAACAACCCACCTGGCACCGACGATTTCTTCGCAAACGACGGTGGCATGTTCACGGTCGATGTGGCGAATCCGAATCGAGCGGGCATCCACAGCTCGGGGCCCTCGACACGGTTCCAATGCGAGGGTGCCGCCACCGTCGAGTGCACGATCCAGCTTCCCGCGGGGCAGTCGGCACATGTGACCTCACCCAACTACGATGACTTGGTCGAGCTTTGGATCCGCAATGAGCCGACTGACCTGGTCTTCGACATCGCCCAGGCGGAGTCCGAAGCGGTCGAAACGTTCGACTATCGTTGACACAGAAAAGCCGGCACCACCTCTCGGTGTGCCGGCTTCGTTCGGGCTACGGCAGCAGGCTCAGCTGTCGGTGAAAGGCGTCGTTGGCTTCCCGGCTTCTTTCCAGCCTTTGATGCCTTCGCGCATGATGTGGACGTGCTCGTAGCCGTGGTTGGAGGCGCGCTCGGCGGCGTTGTCTGACGCCGTGCACGAGGTGCTGGAGCAATAGAAGATCAAGTCTTTGCTCTTGTCCTCGGGAAGTTGCGCGAGGTCGTACTTGTAGGAAGAAGTGAGGATGACCGCGTCCGGGACGATGCCGTTCTTCTGACGCGTGGTCGAAGAGTTGGCGTCGACGGCGACGGCACCCGATTGAAGAGCCTTGTCGGCGTCTTCGACGGTGATCTCAGTGACGGTGACGTCGACCTGCTGTGCGCCCGCTGCAACGACATCGGTTGCAGGAGCGTCAGTAGCCGCGGTGGGGCCATCTTTGCAGCCCACGAGAAGGAGGGTGATCGAGAGGGAAAGGAGAATGAGTCGCATATAGGGAAGCCTAAGGCCACGCCGCCTCTAGGCAAGCCTACCGGGGCTTTCCCTTGATTAGCGCGCCCTTGAGCCCGGGGGGCAACTTGTGCCAAGGGTATCCCGCTTTCGCGAAGTCGAAGGCCATCTGATACATCTCCCGCATGTAATCGGTGTCGAACATCCCTTTCGAGGTATCCGTAAACGACTCGGGAATGTACGCGAGGTTGTAGTCGAGACCGTCGCGGAAGGTCTCGATGTAGATCTGATAGAGGTCGCCGATCCCCTGGGTGCGGACGAGGGACATGACCGACCGCGCCGCGATGGGGAGGGTCTTGGGTTTGGTCGCCTCGTACGTCGGGTCGAGGCGTGCGTTGCGAACCACGTACACCTTCGGACGGCCGGGAATCTTGAGCCGGCGAATCACCTCGTCGAAGTCGAGTCCGACCGGATAGAGGAACACCTGTGAGGTCGCACCACCGTCCACGTGCAGCTCGTCGTAGGCCTGTCCCTTGGCCTCGACCTCGATGAGTACGGGCGGAAACGCCGCAGGAATCGAAGCGGAAGCGAGTAGAACCTGCCGAATCAACGCCAGAGCCTTCGGGTGTCCGCTGTTGGCGATCGTGCCCAGACGCCAGACCACCGGCCGCATGGAGTCGAGATTGGTCGTGCCGATGTTCAGCGTGCGGCCACGTCGGTGCTGCTCGGCGATCTTCTCCATCACCTCTTTGTCGACGTACTTGGCGATCAGCGCCTGGAGCGGTGCCGTGCTCGCCATGGCGTCGCTCCGCAGACCCTGGATGATCCGACGCTCCTTCGCGACGTCACTCTTCTTCAGCTCGAGCGTGACCCGACGCAACACGTAGTCGTACTCAGGCCCGAGAAAGGCGAACGGTGCGACGAGTGCACCTGCACTCACCCCAGTCACGGTCGTGAACTCCGGTCGATCGCCCTGCTCGGTCCATCCGAGAAGCAGGCCCGCGGCAAACGCCCCGTCCTCGCCGCCTCCGGAAATCGCCAGGAACGTCATCGGTCGCCCGTAGACGGCCGGGTAGCGCCCCTTGAGCTCGGCGGTGGGCTTGTCGAGCCAGTCGTGGCTCCATGGTGGAGCGCGATCGCCCCAGTAGCGTGCCCGCGGGATCCCCAGAACCTCGGCGAAGTCCACATCTGCGGCAGGAAGCGGATGCCGCTTCGGGACGTGTGCACACGCGGGGGAGCCAAGCGAAGTCGCGATCCACAGGATGGGGAGGAGCCATCGCCCTTTGTTTCGCCTCATCGGTACTGCCTGATACCACGAAGCGCCCTTCGGTGAGAAGTCGGTCTCGCAGGACTGGACGCTTTGTTGCATCATCAACCGATGCGACTTCGCGCGGGCACGAGCGGTTTTAGCTACAAGGAATGGAAGGGGCCGTTCTACCCAGAGAAGCTTCCAGCGAAAGACATGCTCTCGTTCTACGCGGAGCGGCTCTCGACTGTCGAGGTCAACAACACCTTCTA